>DQVR01000100.1 GCA_015661645.1 Pyrodictium delaneyi | reverse complement strand
GAGATAATACACTTCGTGACGTGGCGGATGGACAACATGCCAGACTACAAGGACTGGGTTATGTCGATGCTACGGGCATGGGGCGCGATGCTCAACGAGGCAAACAACCAGCGCTCTCTCCTCCCCTTCGCCTCGCTAGCACTAACCCACCTCGGCGTCGGCCTCACCGTCACCCACGTTATCGAGGGAGCTAACCCAGAGGAGGCACTCCGGAAGGCTAAGGAGGAGCTGTGTGCTGTGTACAAGGCTAGCCTCGAGTTACTCGATAAAGCATTCCAGCGGGGCAAGATAATGGAGATAATAGAGGAGTCTATGAGGGAGGCAGAGGAGGCTATTCAGAGCGAGGGCGTAGAACCAGCCAGAGAAGGCTCCTAGGCGCATAAGCTAGGCCTTCCACGCCGCTGACCAGCCCGGCTATTCTTCAAGCATGGCCGCTGCTACCAGGAGCTGGCCTGCCGCTATCCCACCGTCTCCTGGCGGCAGGCGGCGTGGTACCCGTGCCTCTAGGCCATGGCTTCTCAGTGTCTCCCGGATCCCCCGGACTATAAGGGTGTTGACGGCTGCACCTCCAGAGACGTATACTGGACCATCTATCCCCCTTGCTGCCCGGGCTGCTACCTCTCCTAGAGCTCTGCCTAGGCCGCGCTGGACTGTGGCTGCTATGTCTCTAGGGGGGAGCTGGTTGAGGTTCTCGAGCACCCAGTGTAGGAGCCCCGGGGTGTCAACTACGAGACGGCCGTCTAGGCTGAGTAGCCTCGGGGTGTAGCCGTGGTCGCGGCCTCCACGCGCGGCCGCTTCTAGCTTCATTGCTGGCTCGCCTTCATAGTCGCGGCGCCAGGCTACGCCCAAGAGCGCTGCTAGAGCGTCAAGGGTGCGGCCCATGCTTGTGGTCAGGGGTGCTCTTCCGGAGGCTGCTAGCCTATAGCTTACCCGGGCCTCGGCCTCGCCGTGTGGCAGCCTATCCCTCGATAGGAGGCCGCAGCGCTGCAGTATGCTTAGCGTCTCTTCCTCGTCGAGGCCGGAAGCCTGCATGAGCCCTACGAGGGCCCTTACCGGCCACTTAGCTGCCGCGTCTCCGCCGGGGAGCCGGAAGGGGTAAAGGCTCGCAGCACGGGTGAAGCCGCTGTAGCTGGCTACGAGTACCTCGCCTCCCCAGACCGTAGCGTCGGTCCCATACCCCGTACCGTCTATCGTTATCGCTACCCTGGCTTCGCCTGGCAGGACACGGTCCTCGAGCATAGCTGCTGCCGCGTGGGCGTGATGGTGCTGCACCTCTACCAGCTCGGCGCCGTACTCCTCTGCTAGCCTCGCAGCGAGGCCACGGTTGTGGTAGCCTGGGTGCATGTCTACAGCCACTATCCTGGGCTTCAAGGAGTAGACCTCTGTGAGCCAGCGTAGCTCGCGCTCTAGCTCCTCTACCTGGCCTGGCTCGTCCATGTCGCCTATGTACTGGGTTGGTACCACCTTGTCCTCAAAGGCTACTGCGCCCGCTGTCTGTAGCTCAGCGCCCACCGCGACCGCATCGGGCAGCTCCATGGGGGCGTACAGCCACATAGGGGCATAGCCGCGGGCCCGGCGGAGAAATACTAGTTCCCCGTCGGTGTAGCGAAGCACGCTGTCGTCAACACGGTGTACTATCTCCCGATCATGTGCTACAACGTAGTCAGCTATACCGCGTAGATGGGTGAAAACACACTCCAGGGTTGTGCACATGGGGTGGCCTGTCTCGTTTCCGCTTGTCATGATGAGGAATCCGTCGCGGACCCGCTCAAGGAGCAGTGCCTGGAACCCTGTGTAGGGTAGCATCACCCCTATGGTGTCGAGGCCGGGGGCTACTAGCTCGGAGACGGGTGAGCCTGGGCGCTTAGGGAGGAGGAGTATCGGCCTCTCCGCCGACTCTAGTACCTCGCAGGCGCCGGGAGGAGGCTCCGCAATCGCCTCGACTACGCTACAGTCCCGGGCCATTAGGGCGAATGGCTTCGAAGGGCGGCGCTTGCGGCGCCGGAGCTCCTCGACCACGTCGTCCCGGCTGGCGAGGGCTGCTAGGTGGAAGCCCCCGACACCCTTCACCGCTAGTATGTAGCCCTCCTCTATCTTCTTGGCAGCCCACTCCACGGAGTCTTCCACGTCGAGCCGCCTACCATCCATGGTGTAGACGTGTGTCCTCGGGCCGCATCGGGGGCAGCTTATCCCCTGAGCGTGGAAGCGGCGGAGGTTTCCAGGGTTCTCATAGTCCCTCCGGCACTCCGCGCAGAGAGGGTACTTTCTCATAGCGGTGTTCTCGCGGTCGTAGGGCACCGTGTACATCATGGAGAACCTTGGGCCGCACCAGGCACAGCTATTCCAGTAGTAGCCATAGAACCTGGTGGAGGAGTTGTGTATCTCGCGGAGACACTCCCTACATATACCGAAGTCGGGGGGTATCATGCTACGCTTGCTCTTCCGCCGCTCGCTCCTCCTTATAGTGAACCCGTCTAGGCCCTGAGGCTTTGCCTCCTCTATCTCTAGCTCCTCTATATGGGCTGGCGGTGGCCTCTCCCGGTAAAGACCCTCGATGAAGCTCGCGAGCTGGCTAGGCCGGCCCTCAACGTGGATCTCTACCTCGCTACCGCCAAGGTTCACTACGTAGCCGGATAGGCCTCTGGAGACCGCTAGCCTGTATATGAAGGGGCGGAAGCCTACCCCCTGCACTATGCCGGTCACACGGAGCCGTAGAGCTCTCCTAGCCTTTGCCAACACACAGTACACCCTCGGAGAAGACAAGCACCGGGGAAAGAGCAATGTACGGAAAGGCTGTGGCTAGCATATGCGTGGGACTAGCTCGCCGCTAGGAGGCTCTAGTATGCGGACTCCACCAGTCACACTCTTGAGGAGTACTCTGCCAGCATGCCTGGGGTCTTTGGGCTCGTAGACCTCGCCTATTATCACAGCTTCTTTGAATCCTAGGCTATGCATGTACTCGACTATCTCCTCGGCCTTTGAGGGCTCTACAGCTAATACCGCGGCGCCCTCACTTGCTAGGCTGAAGGGGTCTACGCCGAGCATCTCGGCATACTCTCGTACCTGGGGCCGGACCGGCGTCTTCGACTCATCAACTACTATGACTGTCTTGGTTTTCTCTGCCCAGTTGTTGAGCAGCATTGCTAGCCCGCCGCGGGTCGGGTCACCGGCCCCGTGTATGCTACCGCGGTACCTCTCTAGCAGCGGGAGCATCAGCTTCGTGAGCGGTTTAACGTCGCTCTCTACCCCTAGGTCTACTCCTATCGGCTGCTGTGCCGCCAGGATGGCCGCGCCATGGTCTCCTAGATAGCCAGAGACGATTATCTTGTCACCAGGATGTATCTCGTTGTCGATTATGGGCTTACCCTCCACTATGCCTATACCCATAGATGCTATTATCATACCGTCTAGCTGGCCCTTTGGCATAACCTTGAAGTCACCGCCTACGAGCGCGACCCCTTCCTCTGCCAAGGTGCGTATAAAGCTCTTCATTACCTTCTTGAAGTCTTTTATTGGAAACCCCTCCACCACCACAATCCCGTCGAGCACTGCTAGGGGCCTAGCACCCACCATGAGTAGGTCGTTTATCGTACCCGAGGCAGCGAGCCTGCCAAGGTCGCCGCCAGGGAAGAATATCGGCTTGACAGTGTAGGTGTCAACGGTTACAGCTATGTAGCGGTCCTCGCCAGCAGGTATTAGGGCCGCATCATCCAATATGTCGAGCCCAGTGCCGCCTTCGACCTTCCACAGCTCTGGGGGCACGCTTTGGACTATAAGGTTCTTTACAAGCTCCTCTGTCTCCTTACCGCCTGAGCCGTGGGCTAGAGTTATGAACTTCCATAGGCGGACATACCACGTCATAGCAGTACACCCGTCAACTTAATTCATGAAAAAGATGAGCATGTTACACAACGATGCATAGAACATGCCTACCGCCATAATGATTGCGTAGTGCTACTCTGTATTCTTGAAGCCTAGCAGTTTCTCTAGCTCCTCTGCTTTCCTCTCTAAATCCGATATGAACTCCTCAATAACCTGGATCATTTCTTTTGCCCGTTCCTCGTCTATCTTCTCTATGGCTACTCCGGCGTGGACTATGACCAGGTCGCCGGGCTTTAGGTCCTCTAGGGCACCGACATCTATCTCACGGAGGACTCCGTCGCCGAAATCAACTAAGGCTATGTGGCCTTTTACCTCCTTCACCTCTGCGGGTATACCAAGGCACATGAGTCCAGTCACCCTACCAACATATGAGCATTACAAGGCAAGCTACTATACAGGGAACGGGGCGGAAACACGGGGCAAGCTTGGAGTTCTCCGGGCCTAGATTATGTTGAGGCTGCGTGCTATCTCCTCGGCCAAACCGCCTCCGCCAAACCGTGCCCAGACCGCACATGCGCCCTCGCTACTAACCATGCATGGTCCATATGGGGTTCCGGGGGTACACGTCTTCATGAACAGTGGACAGTCTGTAGGCTTAGCTATGCCTAGTGTTACTTCTGCACAGCGGCAGCCTGGCGGGAGGTCGTATCGCCACTCCTCGTATGTAAGCTCCTTTATACCATACTCGTGGAACGCGTCTACGTTTCTATACCTGTCGCGGAAGGCGAGACCGCTACGCGGCACGAAGCCTATGCCGCGCCACGCCGCATCT
This sequence comes from Pyrodictium delaneyi, assembly GCA_015661645.1. Classification (GTDB taxonomy): domain Archaea; phylum Thermoproteota; class Thermoprotei_A; order Sulfolobales; family Pyrodictiaceae; genus Pyrodictium; species Pyrodictium delaneyi_A. The sequence continues at coordinate 1,021 of DQVR01000100.1, read as the reverse complement.
ACCTCCTCACAGCATTCTGCTATCAGTTTCTGGGCACGCGTATTGCCTTCCCATCTCACCACCCTACCGTACTCATTGACTAGTCTTGGTTTGCCCTCTACGTGTTGGCGTAGTATCTCCAGTATTGCTATAAGCACGTCTATCGGCTCGAACCCCGCCACGACAGTGGGTATGCCATACTCGTCTACCACAAACTTCCAGGCCCTTACACCGACTATTGTGGAGACGTGCCCCGGTGCTATGACGCCGCGTATCGGGTTGTCGTGGTGGGTTTCAAACGTGTACTTCATTATTGGGGGTGTTAGCCGGTGTACGTTCATTATCTTGAGGTTCTCGGGCACAACGCCCGCGACAACGGGGCTAGCTGTTGCTGGCACCGTTGTCTCGAAGCCTACGGCGAGGAACATGCCAGGCTTCCTATCGCGGCGCGCCATCCTGATCGCGTCAAGCACACTGTATACTACTACGACGTCGCCTCCTGCCGCGCGTGCTTCTTCTAGACTTCTTATGTCGCGGCCCCTCCGCCCGGACCCGGGGAGCCTATAGGCATCGCCATAAGTGTATACTCTTATCCCTTCTAGGCTCAGTTTGACCGCGACGTCGATGTAGTAGGCGGGGGTTACACAGACAGGGCAGCCAGGACCCGCTACTATCTCTATCTCTGGGGGCATTAGGCTCCGGATACCGTAGTGCGTAACAGTGTACTCGTGCGTACCACAGAAGTCCATTACCTTTATAGGTGTCTGGCCTATGCGTTTAGCAGCTACCGGTGCTAGCTTATGGATCTTCTCAACGACTTTGTATGCAAGCTCCCGGTCTCGTAGCTTCTCCTCGAGCAGCTTGAGGAGGTGCGACCGTGCCAGCCGCTGCTCAGCATGCAAGGCCTATGGGGCACCACGGTGTAGAACACCGTAGCGGGAGCTTAATTTATGTTCGCCCGGGCGAACCAAAAGTTACAGCTAGCCCCTATAGAGTTTCACACTCCCCAAAGGATGCTAATGGCTCACATTTTTATGTCTCT
>DQVR01000062.1 GCA_015661645.1 Pyrodictium delaneyi | reverse complement strand
TAGCCAGTCTCTCAGCCTCATGTATGCCACCGCTCCATGCAAGCCCCTCCAGGCCTTTGTCCTTAACTGGTAAATACGGCGTATTGTAAACGACTAGCCCCTCGCTGGGACAGCGTATACAAGTTATGTTATCACACTGTACAACATCAACTAAAGCGTCTAAACCCATTCTATGAGAGTTCAGCAAGCTACAGTAAACTGCACATGGATTTACATCTATCAATACTGTATAGCTGCCGTAAGCACCACACTGGAGGCCAAGCACCCCCGTCCCAGCACCCACGTCAACGCATAAAGTTGAGCGGCACTTTCCTTGAATCTCCTTAACAGCTTCTATGGCTAGCCATGTATCCTCTGCTGGCTCATATACATGTTCACATACACATATAGCCCGGACACTATCCAGATAGACCTTCCTGGCACACCTGGCTTTGCAATCGTAGCTTACTCTATTCTCCACGCTTCTACACCCCACACCTTAGAGGACAGGCGCTAGTCACTCGACCCGGACAATCATGTAGAATTCTTCCGGCGCTAGCTCGTAGACGCGTCGTCCGCCGAACCGTTTCTCCGCCTCTACGCGCTCTAAGCCAAGGCATTTACTAGCTACCTTCGCTGCTTTCTTGTTCCTCTCCGCGAACATGCACCGAGTCAGCTCTTCGAGCCTCCGAAGAGCCTCTCTAGGTGGTCTGTCCTCCCTGGGTTCTAGCACAACTAGCCTCGAGAACACCTTAGGTCTAGGCTGGAATGCCGACGGCGGGACAATCTTGCCAGGTCTAACACGGTATACTAGCTGTACCAGCACCGTTATTCTCCCATACTGCTTGCTAGCAGGCTTTGCTGCTATCCGATCTACAACCTCCTTCTGCAAAAGTAACATAGCCGGCTTCTGGGCCTCAACAGCAAGAAGTGATAGGAGCGGCCCAGTTATATTGTATGGTATGCTTCCATAGACCGCATCTACACGGCTAATATAGATGGGAAAATGCAAAACGTCTCCGTGGATTGGAGCGAAGCATGCGTCAAAGAAGGATATGCTAGCAAGCCAGTCGAGCAGCCTATAGTCGACCTCTATCCCTACAAGTAGCTGTGGCTTACAGTGTTTTAGTACTTCGGAGGTAAGAAACCCCTTCCCTACGCCCACTTCTAGCAGCGTTTTGAAGCCGCAAGCCCACCGGGCGAATTCCCTCGCAACCCAGCGCGCTGTGAGGAAATTCTGGCCAAGCCTTCGAGAAGCTCTATGACTGGCCCTCACTGCCGCCTGCTTCCTCCGTGCCCGCAAGCTGTCTGCCGAGCTTCGAGTATATCGTGCCCAGGTAGTTTAGGAAGAGGGGCTTAACTGGTTGTTCGAGCTCGCGTCTAGGTGGCTTTACGAATAGATAGTACTTTTGACCGCCTTTCAGCTCTTCCACTATACGCTCAGCTATAACCTTCACCGGGTCTATATGCGCCTGGTTCCTTATGTCCTCATAGCTTTTGAAGGGCTCGCGTTCTCTCGCTTCTATTATCTTCATAACGGTCTTCTTACCGACACCTGGCAGTAGCTCAAGACTATGGAACCTAAGAGTTATGGGGCCAGCGATATTGAAGAACTCTACGAATATAGGCTCCTTCTTCCTTACTATTTCTTCTACCACGCTAGGCAGCATCTCCTTCGCAAAGCTAGTCAAGTCATCGTACTCTATGTCAGCCTCGACACGGAATACCTTGTCACGCATCTCGGTTATAGGGCCAACGTATACCCGCTCGCCCACCTCCAGCTGTGCGCCATGCCGGGGCGACGCCTCCATTAGTATAAAGTAGTCTTCACCGACTAGCTGTATAACGGGCTTATTTCTATGCCATGGGTGCCTATCGGTTGGATTACCCATGGGTAGGTAGTCGAGCACATAGGCGTACTCCTCGTACGGCCTGGCGCCGCCTCTACGTCGCCGTCTCGCCCTACGCTGCTGCATAGCCGCTGCCCCTCTCACGCTCATCTATACTAGACGCCACGACCAAGGGATTTAAAGAGGCCGGAACCGGCTACATACAGTACCAGCATGACATCCGAAAGGCGATACACCATACCCTGGATACTGGAGTACTGCCAGCTGGATCCGGCCCCAGGAACTATCTGACATGCTTTTGCTAATATGGAGGATTATGTTATAGCAGAAAGCGGAAAGATGACACTCTGGTTCTTATTCTTGACCGCAGCTTTCTTTCAGAATCTCTAAGGCTTTCTCAACAACACTGTCATCATAGCCTCCGTCTATATCGCTCAGTATAGCCTTCGCTTCTTCAACGCTTGCTGGGACTATGTTTATGAGTATGGATGCTGCAAACTCGCTAAATCCTTCCTCTAATAGCTTGCCGAGAGCCTCTTCTGCTGCCTCTGGACTGCACTTAGAGAACTTAACTATATACTCATATGTCCTAGCAACTACCGGATTTTCCTCTATAAGCGAGCCCATAGACTCAAGTATCTTCCTTGCGACAGGTATAGGCGCATACTTAGCCTCAAGAATCTCTACCACGGCCAACACCCTACTGCCGAGCGTTACACCAAACCTTCAGCGCTTGCACACAAGAGCGCCCTTAGGCTTCCATAAAACACTATGTAATCCTAGGTAGGGGTTGACACATACGCGTCGAAGCCGGCTTACCTGAGCCGGAGACTACGGTTAGCTAGCTCTTCTCCTCTTTTGGCGGTGTTAGAGCCTCCGGCGGTACCGGGCGTAGATGCTCCGGTCTGACTATGAGCGTCTTTATCTTGCTTCCTACTTTGAGCTGGAGTATGTAGGCCTTCCCCCTCTTGCCCACTACTGTGGCGACCTTGCCGTGGTAGCGGCGGTGCGGCATACCCCTCATCACAGAGGGGTTGATTATTATGTATACCTTGTCGCCTGGCTTGTACTCGTGCATTAGAAGGCTTAGCGGCGGCACAGCACCACGCTCTCGGATATGCTTGCGCAGGAGCTTTCTAGTACGGTGCCTGAAGCCCCTAGACGCCTTCACTTTCTATCCCCCAGTGCATCCGCCGTGAGAAAAGCCCGGTATTATATCCTCTTAGGGTCCCGGGGGCATAGGCTCCAGCACACCTAGTACATCAAGCTCTACACAATAGGCTTCCGCGCCGAGATACTCCGCAAAACTGGGGCTTGTATCACCCTCGTCACCGCTTACCAGTTCTTTTATATAGAGGCCTCCCTCTGCCACAACCACAGCCTCGAAGACGCTAGCGCCTATACGTCTCGTCTTGACGCTGAACACCACACGTTCGCGCACTACGTCTGGCCTCCGGTGCCTCACTCTACGGGGTGTCCGCTGCCGAATCGATGCCCCTGTAAAGAACTGCTCTAGGCCGCGTAGCTCCTCATCACTCACCTTCCTGGAGACGACAACTAGCGCCTTGTATATCTTCGACTTCTTAGAGTGCTCGCCCTTGACCTCGGACACGTCTCTACGGTAAGCCCTACTCCCCAGCTTAACCTCCACAAGGCCCGCTGCATAACGGTTGACAGTAGCTTCTAGGAACTCTAGGCTGAATCGTCTACGACGTGCCCTCTTCAGCTCCACTATGAACGGCCTGCCTAGACCCAGCATCCGCGCATCCGCGTCTTCTCTACCCGAGCCATGCAATATAGCGTCGTCTGCGTCAGCCACCTCAGCTAGTATAAACAACGCGTCCTCTACACTAAATGGGTATCTACGCTCCCCATACCTGGTTATCCAGGCAGACTGGGACACTCTGCGAGCTATCTTCCAGTACCTGCCGCGGAGGAGCAGGGGCATTACATGTACATTCACACTGCCCTGGGGGACTCCGATCTCTACAACTACGTCTGGATTATCGAACTCCGGCTGAAGCCCAGTAAGCTTCTGAAGCCTCTTGCTAACCTCTCTCTTCACCTCTGCGGCTATAGACTCCGCGTAGACTAGCCCGAAGCGCCTCTTGAGCTCGTCTTCACGCTCTCGTAGCCCTGGGTCGAGTCTAGCCGCTACCAGGAAGTTGCTGATATCCATCTGGGAGAGCATCTCTGCTGCACGCCGAGCCGCTTCGTCAAAGAGCCCTGGGAGCCTCGAGCCACATAGGTAGCACTCCTTATGGCTCACGGTTCTTCCGTAGATCTCACTGTACAGCTTCTCAACTATGCTGCCAATATTTGGTGCTAGTTTTTCTAGCTCCGCGCGGCTAGCATCACTACCCTCACGTATACCAGCATGCAGCCCCATCACTATGAGGCATTTTAGCGCGTCGCCTCTCTCAGCGTTGCTCCACCCTCTGCCGAGTAAAGCAAACATCCTACCCAGACAGTAGCTGCATAGGGGATATTCTCGGAGGACGGCATAAGCCCTTTCAATAATCCTAGCTGTCTCCGAGGCTATGGTGCCGGTCTTCTGCGTCCCCGCATCCCCGGAGGCACCGCTCATCATACGCTACCATTGTTGCTGCTACGAGCCACCAGGGCTTTAACCCGATACGCTGGCCCCGGACGAGTATGCATTCCCCACACACGCTTCCAGCTAAGACCTCTTCTGCATCAACACAGCCGCCGAGATCGCTTATGCTATTCCCTGTTTCGACTCTTATCCCGGGCCAGCCTCCCCTAGCTATTGCATTGCGAAGCACCCCCAGTAGGCTCGGTTCATCTGCACGCAGCCACCGGACCCGGGACCCATCTATGCGTAGCGTTAGGGGCCTTCGCTCGCTGCTAGTCTCCGTCCATACTAGTAGCTCTACACACACCCATCTACGTATACTATCGGATAACAAGAGAGACGAGACCGCCACCATACCTGCACGGAGAAGGGATCTAGGGGAAGGCTCGTCGAGGTAGACTACTCTAGCCCGGCAGCCGCCCCATTTTCGCGAACTTCTCAAGTATATCCTTCCTCTTCCGGAGCTGTCTCATCATCTTTTTCACGGTCTTGTAGTAGTTGTATAGCTCCCGTACCTCACTCATCTCCACACCCGAGCCTATGGCTATTCGTTTAATACGGCTACGCTGTTCTAGAAGCTCTGGGTTATCCAGCTCCTCGTAGGTCATGGAGTTCATTATGCTTATCCACTTCCTCATCTTCTCCTCACTTATCTTAGCAGCCTCGTCGAAGGAGTCAAGCATCGTGGAGAATCCTGGTATCATTTGCAGCACTTTGCGGAAGGGGCCAAGCTTTCTCATCTGCTCGAGCTGCTTGTATAGCACGCGGAAGGTTATCTTCCCCGCGACCATTTCCGCGACGGTCTTCTCGAACTCCTCGACGCTCTGCAGTCTTTCTATACGCTCTAGGAGCGACTCAAGATCTCCCATGCCGAGTAGCCTTGCCACGAAGCGACGTGGCCTAAACACTTCTAGCTCATCGACATCCTCGCCAGTTCCGATGAACTTTATCCTAGCCCCGGTCGCCGCTACCGCTGATAATGCACCGCCGCCCTTGGCTGTTCCATCCATCTTCGTAACCACTATACTGCCTATTGGCGTCGCCTCGTGGAACCGCTTAGCCAGGTCGTAGCTCTTCTGACCCATAGCCGCGTCTATCACCAGCATGACTTCGTCAGGGCTTATGGCTTCTGCTATCCTGCGCATCTCCTCAAGAAGTGCCTCTTCCTCGCCGTAGCCATGACGGCCAGCAGTGTCTACTATGATTATGTCTGCTCCTCTCTTCTTCAGCTCCTCTACACCATTCCGGGCTATGGCTACAGCATCCTTGGAGCCCGGCTCTCCGTAGAACATTGCACCCACGCGGTTGGCTAGCTGCTGGAGCTGCTCGTAGGCACCTGGCCTATAGGTATCGGCTGCGACTACACCTATACGATAGCCCATAGACCTATAGAACTTAGCCAGCTTACCCACCGTGGTGGTCTTACCACTCCCCTGCACACCTACCATCATTATCACATAGGGCGTATATGGCGGCTTCACCTCAGGCTCTGTATCACCTCCAAATAGCTTCACTAGCTCCTCGTAGGTTACCTTGACCAGCCATTCACGCCTACTAACGCCTGGTGGAGGCTGCTCCCTGAGGGCCCTCTCGCGTATCCTCTTCGTCAGCTCGAACACAAGGCGGACGTTTACGTCAGCGGATATCAACGCGCGCTGAATATCCCTAATGTACTCCTTTACTATCGCCTCATACGGGCCGCTACGCTTTAGCAGCTTTCCTACAGCCTTCCTTAGATCGTCTAGACCCGGCATACCTTCCCCCTACCGGCTACACTAGACAAGCTTGCCCGGGATAATTATCGTAGACGCCTCCTCCCAGCCACTATGGCTACGGTAAAGAATAGCCACGCCACCAGCAATAGCATACTAGCCCTGCAGGAGTAGCTCCACGCCGGCACCGCTGCCAGGAGTAGTACGTAGGGTAGCGGTGTAAAGCGCCGGGCATTAGAGAGCCCCACAACCACCGGGACCATCATAGGCGCGTGCACAGCTATATGCACACCAACAAAGCCTATCAGCACAGTATGCAGCGCATAGGGACCGGTTCCACCCGCTATGGCGTAGATGCTAAGGACCGTTGCCACAAGCACCGCTATGTGGCCTATGGCGAAGTACCTGCGCGCAGCTTTGCCACCGTGCATGCATCGTTTCACCTCGTATAGCCTGGCGCCGATAATGTAGAGAACCATCGAGATGAGTGCTGCCGGGCCTGCATAGCTGCTCCCTGTGATAGCCGCTACCCCGGACACCAGCGAGGCCGCGGTAGAGGCTGGTAGAAGCCATAGTACCGGTTTAAGTCCACACGTCATCGTGAAGGACTGGAACGAGACCGCGTACACTAGTGGGAGTAGTAGGCTATACGTCAGCGCGACTGCCGCACCGCGGATCCCGGCGTCGCTATACGCGATAAAAGCGAGCACACTCGACACTATATATGATAGTGATATGTGCATGTAGCTTGCACGGGCTATGGTGTTGCGGAGCCTCACAGCCCCCAGCGCCGTCAACACAGCCACAACCACAGCTGGGGTAGTGTAGAAGAGCCATGCAGCAGGGACCCTACTGTACGCTAGCAGAGGGAACGCCGAGAGGGCTGCTACTACCAGCACACCAGCCGCCTCGGCCGGCCCACCTAGACGGTGTAGAACAGGTGCCGAGTACGCATAGGCCATAACACTGGCAAACAATACCAGCCCACCAGGAACCATGAAGGCTGCATGGCTATACACATCCCCACGGTAAGCCGCAGAGAGGGCTACAGCAGCATAGACGATAGATACGACTATCCCGGCCCTTATGCTCCACAGCCTAACTCTGCTCCACAGCCCCGCCAAGCCCGGGCAGCACCACTGCACACGAGACCGTAAACCCCTCTAGAACCCAGAGCAGAATACACCGTCGAGGCGTATACCCCCTCGGCCTCGGGGCTGGGAGCCGTAGAGTACTATGCCGTCGCTGACTTGTGGCGGCGGCTACGGGTACAGGAAAAACTGCAAAGGAGTACTAGGAGCGCTGCACACAGCTAGAATCTATCCACTACCTCTGGCCGCCGCGTACACGCGTTATCATGTACTTACCCATGACAACCCAGTACTCTACCTCGACGCCGGGCTGGAGCTTGGAACGCAGGTCCTCGTCGCTAGGCTTTTCCACCTCAAACGTCTCGAATGTCTCCATGTCCATTATCTGGACCATGTCACCCATGTCGGCTATTACCTGGGCTACACGCTTGTCTATTATCGGCACCTCCACGCGCGCGTCAACCGGGGCCGTGAGGGTCTTCTTGTTGCCCGAGAAGAGGCAAACCGCCACTACGTGAGCCTTAGCACTGCCATGCTTACCTGTCTTAGCACGGCTCATCTCCACGATTTTACAGGGCTCACCATCTATCACTATGTAGCTGCCGACGCGTAGATCGCCTAGAGTCGCGTAAGTGATGCTCATACTACTCTACCCCCAGGCCAGCGCCAGGCCCCGGGGACATCTTTTAGCCTTAGCCCTAGCCCTCAGTCACCAAAACCACGAGAGCAACGTATTTAACCCGGTAGGGGATAGGTGTGCCTCTTACATGGTGCCGCGGTAGTATAGCCTGGCCCAGTATGCGGGCCTGTCAAGCCCGTGACCCGGGTTCAAATCCCGGCCGCGGCGCCACCCACCAACACCGGATATAGCCCGCGGCGTACCGCGGCACCTCTTCTAACACATCATAACCTCTTGCAACATCGCTACACAACCTCTAGCACCAGTAAGGTAAGGTGGTTCTCATGAAGGACGGCATCAGAGTAGTTATACATCGCTTATCCTTTACTTGCTGCTCCGGAACAGAGAGGGGCATGGGCACTTAGGCCTCTAGGAGCCCTGATGCATAGCTTCGGACATATTATAGATAAGGCTAGTCGAGGACCACAACCATATACTCGAGGCGCTTGACTTATTAATGAAGCCGTTGAATCTACAAGTCCCTTCATAGTAAGGAAGAGCTAGTCTTCTTCCATGTAAGACATAGAGTATCCGAGGAGGTATGCTGATCCGTATAGGGAGTTGCAGCCCAGCACATAAGCAAGGAAAGCAACATACTATTCCCTATGGCTAAACAAGTTGTCGCCAAAGGAGAACTAGCAGAAGAAGCTGAAAAGACTGAGAGGGACATAACCGTGGGGAATACTCAAGGAAGCTAGAGGAACTATAGAGAACTACCAAGGCAGCCAGTTCTAGCGGCTAAAGCACTGCTGCATGGAGCGCCGCCTCCAGGGGTCTACACTAGTGTCATCCACGGCCATGAGGCTATGTAGCCGCCCCCTGGCTCCTAGTCCTCGGATTCCACGATAGCTGTGCTTCACTTTTACCTCGAGGAGCCCCCGCAGCTTAGCCCCGTAGTCCGGCGGTAGCCGGTGTCCATACTCACTATAGAGCTTCATGACGTAGCCCTCGCGGCCTCTGAAGCACTCGAGCCACTCTAGCAGCTTCCCAGGCGACGGGCTTTTCTCGGCGTCTAGAACGATGTAGCGGGGGTGTACCAGCCCGGTCCTCTCGGCTATATCCATTCTCTCTCTGATGCTTAGGGTGCGCGCAAGGAGCGGGGCATCGCGTATACCAGCATATGCCGGCAGCCTGGCCACGTCCACCAGTGCCGCGTTGTAGCAGCGCTGGTCGCCCCGGTGGAACCCTCCAGGGGAGAGACACCTGCCGTAGACCTCTATATAGAGTAAGTGTGCTGGGGGAGCAGCGTCCAGGCCCACGCCAGCCTGGGCGAGGGCGTTGATGAGCCACTGTGGCGCTCTGCGCCCAGAGCCCGTGTAGACCCTGCCGCCATACGCCACCAGGAGGTAGCCGTCTAGCTTCTCCTCGAGCACTATAAGCCCCCGTACACGTAGCCTACCCCTATTCACTAGGCGCTTGTAGTCCATAACCCTGATTACAGGGTGTAGCAGGGCCATACTCTCCCAGCACTCCCTGCCAACCGGCTACCCGGCACCCAGGCTTCTAGCCACCATGTATAAGCCCGTTAGCAGATAGTAGAGACCCGCTATAAGCCGTAGCGTCCCCGCTTTTAGCCGGAGCAGCACCCTCGCCGACAGCGTTGCGCCAACGTACGTGCCGGCGAGTAGGAGCAGCGACAGCACGGGGTCTACACGGCCCGCCAGCGCGTGGCCCACGACACCGGTGAGCGCTGTTACGCCTACCATTAGCTTGCTCGTGGCCACCGCCGCGTGGACGTCAAACCCCAGGACTAGAACCAGTAGTGGTACCTTCAACACACCGCCACCGATTCCGAACACGGCGGATACGAGGCCGGCTGCTAGTGATACGAGCCAGCCCAGGCCAAGCCTCCAGAATGGAATCTCCGCCGAGCTTCCCCAGCCGCTCCCCAGCCTTATCTTCTCTAAGGCGGTGAAACTGGCCGCGGACGCTACCAGAACGAGGCCGAGAAGGAGCGTGAGCACTCGGCTTTCAAGCCTACCCAGGACCTCCACGCCGATAACTGCGCCGAGTATCGAAGCTGTCTCGAGGAACACAGCCATCCGGGGATCTACTAGGCCGCGCTGATACAGCCGGCGGAGCCCGCCCAGGCTCGTACCCAGTATCGCGACCAGGCTAGCCGGTACAGCCTTCTTGATGTCTACCCCCGCGAGGACCAGTAGCGGCACCATAACAGTGCCGCCGCCGATCCCCAGCAGGGTCCCGAGGAACCCGGCCACGAAGCCTATCGCTAGCAGCTCTAGTAAGTTCAACTACATACTGCCTCCTTGCCGGTTGCCGCCGAGGCCTAGTAGGCTCCAGAGTTTCTTGCGGAAGCGTTCCCACCATTCTCTAGCGGCTAGGGGGTCGCTGGCCATCCTGGGGCCCCAGTCGCGGTCGCCAAGCTCCACGGCTATACCCGCTACCATATCTATCGTCTTCCTGCTCTCCCAGGGCCTGGGCTCTGCGCCTGCCTGGAGCTGGTACTGGGCTATCGCTCTGAGCACCCCGAGGGCGTGGTTCTGGAGGTCTACGTCGAGGCCTAGTAGCTCGCGGTATAGGTGCTGGAGCAGCGGCTCGGCCCAGCGTCTATGGAACCGGCATAGGCCCGCATTGTCGACGAGGTACTCTGCTATCATCCTGTTGAGGACGGCCTCTGCTAGCTCCTCTGGCGGGGCGAAGCTCGGGCTGTATACGGTCCAGTATCTGCCCGGCACGGGGACTGGGGCCACGAGGCCCGGACTCCAGTAGAGGTTCGGTGTCATATAGCCCCGTTCGCCGTAGGCCGAGTAGACGGCCACATCCTGGTACCCAGTCCGGTACATGTAGACCCTGCCGCTGTACCGCAGGTTCAAAGCGTGCGCAGCCGCTCTCAGCCCTCGTCTGGCGACAAGGGTGAGTATCCATCCACGGTGCTCTACTAGGCCCTCGAGTATAGCGCGCGCCGCCTCGGCGTTAGCCCGGCTATCGCGCCCAACCTGGTAGACGGCTGGATCGAATACCGGGCGCTCGCCGAGCCCGAGCTCCCCAGGGCTCAGCATACCCCGCTGGAGCAGGTCGAAGAGCCATGCCACTATGTGGCCGGCCTCGATAGCGTCTATCCCCAGCTCGTCCGCAAGCTCCACTAGGCCCGCCATGTCCTCAGCTCGGAGCACGCCCGAGAATGGGCCGAGAGCGTTAGAGGGCTCATAGTCTATCTTCACCCCTCTCCACAGCTTCTTACACACAGCTGGGCACGGCTCACCACAAGTCCTCCAAGGCCGGGGCCCAGGCTTTTCGAAGACCTCGCGCTGGACCGGCTTCCAGAGCTCCTCGAGGATCCTGTCTACTAGGCCGCTACGCGCCGCCTTCGAGAGGTACACGGTGTTAAAGCCGAAGAAGGGGAGCAGGTCGCGATAGTGTAGATAGTTCACGCCAAAGGTCCCGCCAGTGCCGAGCCGGGGGTCGTACCGGTACTTCACCGTAGCCTGCTCCACCGCCTCCGCATAGCTCTTACCGAGCACACGGCTGCCCACCTCGTCCAGGAGCCGGGCGTCGCGCAGCCGCGGGTTATCGCGCGAGGGGTCGTACTCGCCGCCGTAGACCACTGCCGCTACGCCGTGGCCCTGGAGCAGTACGCTCCCCGCACCGCCCCGGCTAGCAGAATCGACCACGCCCCCAGGCCGGCCTTGCTCCACGTTGAAGCTGAACACGCCAGCCATTATCGTCCGGGCCGCCGCCGGCCCCACCACTAGGGCCCCGGCCCGGGGTAGCCCTCGGCCGTACCGCTCCAGGACGTAAGCTGCTAGCGCTCGGGTCCCCCGGAGCCCCTGGTAGCCCCTCCATACCTCCCAGAGCTGGTCCCACCCGATCTCCTCTACCCTGGCCTCTATAGACCCATCCGCAGAGCCCCTGAGCACCAGGGCTACAGGCTCCTCACGCCACCCCTCAACCACGACGCCGTGGACGCCGGCCGACACGAAGCGGTAGCACACCCCACCAACTGTGCTCACGTGCAGGCCCCGGGTGACCGGGCTACGGAACACTAGCGCCATCCTGTGGGCCCCGAATACCCGGCCGCCCGCGAAGGGTCCACATCCCGCCACGACCGGGCTACGGGCCGAGAACACGGGAGAGCCATAGCTCCTTGCCTCTAGGTGCACTCTGACACCATAGTCCACTGGGCCTAGGACACTAGGCATATCGGCCTCGACGACCCTAGCCTCGCCAGAAGCCACATCTACATGCAGGAAGCGGAGTACCACCAAGGCCCTGAGCGCCCGCGGAGATAGTATAGCGGCCCGCCGCGTAATATCTACCGGAGGACGGGAGACGTGGCCCCGACCCGCGCACGAGACCTCATACGTGACACACGCCTTGTATACGCCGGCCCCGAGACAAGTGTTAGGAAGGCCGCGGAGCTCATGGCCCAGCACAATATTGGCAGCATACCAGTGGTGGACGCCAGCGGCCGGCTAGTAGGCATATTCACTGAGCGTGACCTTACACGCCTAGTAGCCAGGGGCGAAGACCTGGACAAGCCGCTAAGAGATGCGATGACCCCGAACCCCGTGACCGCGCATCCAGACGACCCCCTGCCACTTCTAGCCTACAAGATGGTAGAGCACAACATACGCCACATACCCGTCGTAGACGACAACGGCAGGCTACTAGGCGTAGTAAGCATACGCCGAGTGCTACGCCACCTAATAGCCCGGGAAGAATGGCCCTAGAGATAGCGCAAGCCCACAAGAGGCACAGGGGCGTTGAAGCCTCCACCGCTCCACAATAGGGGCCCACAACACTCCTCCACTAGCCATCATAACCAGCAGCACCGTAGTGCTCCACACTATACCCACCTACATAACCCACTACGCCCGGTACCCCAATAAACAAGGCATAGGGCTGCCAATAACCATACTGCCAGCCTAGAAGACCCCACAGAGCCGCCAAAGCTGCACACAGCCACTGTACTGGGCCAGCAAACCAGGGCTCGCTACCTCCAACACCACACACAGCATAACCATACACCACGCAGAGACACCTAGCTAGCACACCTCCCGGTCAGCCCACACAGCCACATAGCCCCCCGAGAACCCACCACGACGCCGCCTCTTCTCATCAGCAGTCCGGGCCAAGTCCCCCAGACCCAGCCCCCGAAGCCGGAGCCACTCACGCAAAGCCTCAAACAAGTCAGCAGCCTCCTCAATAGAACCCGACTCAGCCAGCTCCATAGCCTCCTCCACAATCTTAGCCCTCAAAAGCGCCTCTAGCTCCGAGCCAGAAACCCTATAGACGACAACACCCTTCTGGCCCTCCAGCTCTCTGCCAATCCCGTCACGCACAAGCTTCCAGCAGACCAACCTCCGAGACCCCGCACCAAGAACCAGGAATAGAAGCCAATAAGCCGATGCCAAAGGCACAAGCCCCAGAAACAGAAACACGTAACAGGACACGACAACTTAGACGAGAAACAGGGCCAGCAGAAGCCGGGCACAAGCGGAACACATCACGCAGCAGAAGCGGGGGCCCAGACCCCGCAGCCAGGACCCAGGGACCCTAGGCCCCGGGCCCTGGACCCCTTGGCGGGCCACGCAGCCCTATACCCGGCGTGGCCCGCCCCCGGGCGAGAAGCCCACGGCGTCCGGGCGATTGGGAGCGGCGGGCTCAACCCCTCGGGCCTTACGGCCCTCGAGGCTTACACCCCCGCCCCATCAACCCCGTCTTCTACGGGAGCCCGGGCCAGCGGGGAGGACCCCCGCTGGCGGCCGCCTCTTTTCGGGGAGGGGT
>DQVR01000035.1 GCA_015661645.1 Pyrodictium delaneyi | reverse complement strand
TCTACGAGCATACGGGCCCAGGCTATACGGCCCTTAGATGCCCACCACACCATGTTGGCTAGAAGGCTGGATGCCTCTGGGAACTCGCCTCCCAGGGCCTCCGAGACCATACGCTCTATCACGGGCTTAGGAAGCAGGGGGAGCGTGAATACACGGCTACGCCACGCAACCGGACCGAATACTGCCTCCTTCAGCGTCGAGGAGGGGCCGAAAGCAAGCACGACATATACGCTTGTACTATGCGTCCTTATAGCCTCGGCTACACCGCGGAACGGCGAAGTCTCGTATTCCACAATACCACGGAGCAGATCATAGCTCTCCTCTACCTCATCCACAAGAAGAACTACAGCGCTGCTAGCCTCGCCGAGCTTCTCCTTAGCATATTCCTCTAATATCTTTGGCAGCTCGGACTCATGTATGCTGCCATAACGCTCAACAATGTACTCCACGATGTCGGCCAGCTCTACGCGGAGCGCCTTAGCACCAATGCTTTCAACAAAATGCTCCAGGTGCCGTAGGAGAGTGGTTTTGCCCGAGCCGTAGGGGGCCACTACTACCGACATCCAATATTCGGTAGCGTTACCCTTTACGTAGCTGGTGATAAGCTCTTCTAGCTCCGTCCTTATCCGACGATGCTCCTCGCTTAGGTCACACCACCCGGTCTCGAAGCAGCCGGCCTCCAATCAGAGAGTCCCCTTAGCGAGAAATACTCCTAACCGCCAAGCCGGAGTAGTAAAAACCCTCAGACCCATACACTCCATCTAACGGGGCATGATGACCCCGCGCCTCCAGAGCCCCTGATACGTAAGACTGCACGGAACGGGCTGTGAAGAGGGTCTTGAGTGCTGATTACTCCTTAGGTAGCCGCAGGCACCATAACGGCCAGAGCGTGTTCTGTCAGAATGCAAGCCTTTCATGCGCCCAGCTCGCAAGGAATGGTCTAGAGCAGCTAGTATCGGGCTATCCATCTCTTCGCTTACAATTACTGCTCTATCTACAAAGCTGTCTAGATTTTACATTATACGTAAATCCAATAGTGCTATCCAAAAGCCAAGAAAAAGGAACTTGGAATTTAAAATATGGGATAGTAGTCCTCGGGCTGCCGCTAGTTACTCTTCTACCTTTATGTCCTTACGTGTCTCCCATACCCCGTGAAGGTTGCAGTAGCTTAGAGCATATAGTGTGCCACTCTTCTCAAGTCTTACTGTTATTGTTATTTCCGGCTCTGCGTAGACAGGCTCTAGGTCTATAGTAGCTATGTGTATTGGGTTAAACGCACGGCCCTCCTCACTGAACCATATCTCTACGCGGCGTATTGAGTGCTGTACCTGGTTAGGGTGCGGCCCTACCTTTATGGTCACCTTGAACGGTTCGCCCTTCTTTACTGTGTCAGGTGCCTCGATCTTGGGCGCGTGGGTCTCAGCCTTCGATACAGCTGGCCCACTCGTCTCGGGCGTGTATATTAGTTCACCAAATGGCTTGGCCATGGCTACCAGCCTCCAGTTTAACACAAGTTAACTAGGGCTAGATAAAAACGTAACGGGTACTAAACTCCTTCGGGAGGACAGGCTGCGCGAAAAGGGTGGCCCGATCCTTGCATATTGTGCTCGAAATCCCAGTGTTTAGGAAATGTAGGATAGTTCGTAGGCTCAACCGCTTTGTCGTCGAGGTAGAGGTAGAGGGCTCCAGAGAACGCGCTCATAACACAAATACTGGGCGGCTTGTGGGCGTGCTCGTATCTGGGCGTAGCGGGTTCTGCATGCCGCTGAAGAGGCCTGGGAAGACGCGTTTCCGCCTATTTGCTGTAGAGTATGGAGACGGCTACGCTGTCGTCGATACCCGGCTCCAGGAGGAGGCATTCGCCACTGCTGTGGACCGCTGGCTCCTCCCATGGGCTGTCGGCTGCCGCGTAGCCTCTAGAAGACCTCGGCTAGGCACTTCTCTCCTTGACTTCCTCCTGGAGTGTTCTGGTACAAGGGTCTATGTTGAGACTAAGAGCGCCGTGCTAATGGGGCCTAGGGGCCTCGCCATGTACCCTGACTGCCCCACTGAACGTGGACGAAGACATATACGTGAGCTAATAATGCACGCAGAGAGCGGCGCGAGAGTAGCATTGGTGTTCATCGCAGCCTTACCAGGTGCTCGTGGCTTCATGCCCAACAAGGATGGAGATCCAGAGATCCCGGCCCTCGTGCGGAGAGCTATAGAGGCTGGCGTAATGGTCAAGGCTCTAGGGCTTGATTTCGACGCTGAACAGCGGGGGATTAGACTATATGCTCCTAGCCTTCCTGTTGTACTCGCCTAGCCGTTTTGGCGCAGTGCGCTATAATGGTTGGCTGGAGGGCTGAGCAGCTTGACCGTGTTGGGCCGGTACCGGCTACTCCTAGTAGACCTTGACGGTGTCGTGTGGAGAGGGTCTAGGCTCCTCCGGGAGAATATCGAGTGGCTTAGACGGGCTCGAGGCCTCGGCGCTAGCATAGTGTTTGTGTCAAACAATTCTACCAGAAGCCGGCGTGTCTACTCGGAAAGGCTCACCCGTATTATGGGGTTCAATGTGGGTATTGAAGACGTGGTTACCAGTGGATATGCCGTTGCGCGTTGGCTGAGAGAGAATAACGGTCCCTCTAGGATTCTCGTGGTCGGCGAGGAGGGGCTTGTGGAGGAGCTTCTGCAACAAGGCCACTGGGTGCTGAGTATAGGTGATGGGGCCCGCTGTCCGGTAGACTATGTTGTGGTCGGGCTCGATCGCAACTTGACCTATGCCAGGCTACGTGCTGCCCACCGTGCTATAAGGCAATGCGGAGCACACCTGGTGGCAGCCAACGATGATGCCTCTGTTCCCGTGGAGAATGGTGACGAGCCTGGGGCCGGCGCTGTGCTCGCAGCCCTAGAGCGCTCAACTGGTGTGAGGGCGCTCTTCGTGGCTGGCAAGCCTAACCCCTACATGTACGAGCTGGTCCTAAAGCAGAGGAACATAGAGCCGGGCCATGCACTGGTGATAGGTGATAGGTGTGACACCGATATAGCCGCGGCCGAGAAGCTAGGGATTGACAGCGTGTTAGTGCTTACCGGTGTAGCAGGTGAGCGCGGCGAGCGCTGCGAAGCAACATACGTTGTAGCTACCCTTGCTGACCTTGAACAACCCTAATAGCTTGTCTAGACACGCCAGCCTAGACACAGCTTGTCATCACTCCATCTATTACTATCGTCGAGCCATTTATGTAGCTGGAAACGTCGCTGAGCAGGAAGGTTACTAGTCCTGCTATCTCCTGGGGTCTACCAACCCTCTTCATAGGCGTCAGCTCTATTACCCACTCGCGCCATGCCTGCTCGAACTCTATTCCTTTCATCTCTGCGAGCCTCTTGATATTACTACGCGCACCTGGTGTATCAAAGCTGCCCATGAGTACCGTGTTAGCGCGTATACCTTGCCCCCCATACTGCCTAGCTACGCTCTTAGCCAGCTGTACTAGGCCTGCACGCGCTGTGTCAGCCAGTGCAAAGTGTGGCATAGGCTCCTTTACCGTCACCGACGAGAGGTAGATGAGCGTGCCCCTGCCCTGGCCTAGGAAGCGGGGCAGTAGCAGGCTAGTCAAGTAGCCAGGTGCTATGAGGTGCAGCTGTGCGGCCTCGAGCCAGTCCTCGTAGCCTGCTTCATGCGGATAGCATGGCTCACACGATATGTTCCCCACGTTGAATACTAGCGCGTCTAAGCCGCCAAGCCCCCTCCATGCTTCTTCCACGAGCCTCTCTATGTCTTCGCGCCTTCGGAGATCTGCTTGTATGGCTACCGGCTCTGCCCCAGCCGCCTTGGCTATCTCCTCCGCTGCTCTGGCTACCGATTTGATGCTACGGCCTACGATAGCTACTCTTGCACCCCACTCGGCTAGGCCACGAGCCACGTAGAACCCTATGCCGCGCGTAGAGGCTGTAACAAGTACCCGCAGACCCTTTAGCTCGAACACTATGCTCAAGCTGGCACCTCCCCGCCGCCTATAGATGCTGGTGTTGGCTAGGGACTGTTCTGCCGCTAAACTTTCACGATGCTCTTTATACACTTCGGGGGCACGCGGGGCGCCAGATACATCACATGGCTGGCCCGGTATACAGGTATGCCCTTCTCGGCTAGGCACAGTGGGTCCACATGCAGGAGTACTACCTGGCCGCCATGCCGCTTAGCGGCTTCTAGGGCCTCCTGGGGCCTTGCCGCTAGATGCACCATTAGCCTCCTCATCGGCTTCAGCCCTTCACGCATTATCGGCTGGAGCCTCTCAGCCACGGTACCGTGGTAGAGTACCTTAGGTAGTTCTTTCAAGCTGAGAGGCTCGTAGCCCAGCTCCAGTTTCACGCTATGCCCATACGCTGCCCTTATCCGGCGCATATCGCCAGATAGCTGGAAACGGCCCTTAGGGTCTAGCATAGCCACAGCCAATACGTGCTGCGGTGTCACCCACTGGTAAAGATCCCGGCGCCGCCACCTCTCCCTTATAGCACGGGCTAGCTCCTCTACTTCGACCCAGCCTC
>DQVR01000015.1 GCA_015661645.1 Pyrodictium delaneyi | reverse complement strand
CAGAGCCGTTAACCCTAAGATGGGCAGTCTTAATGTCCACGGTCACGCCTGGCCAGTTGGCGACAAATTCGCTTGACCTAGTGAGCTTGTTAAAGAGCGTAGTCTTACCGCTATTAGGGGCTCCTACTAAGGCTACTACTATGTCGCATTTTTGCTGGTTGCGCTCCAAAGTAGTGTCCCTCCAGCACCGCTTAGGTAGGAAGGCCTTAGGCTCTCTTTAAACCATGTTAAAATGCAAGTAGAAACAGTATCGGCGTAAACTCTGATTCTATTACCGACTCATTACCAAACTCTATAGTGGTATAGGGCTCCCGGGCATAACGGGCTGCAAGCTAGCCTAGGACATCCTCGAAGGCCTTCTACCCTATGATAGTGTGTGAGCTATATTGTTGTTACTGCTACGACCCTTGGAGTTCGTTGTTTCTATGATTTATCTCTAATAAAGGCAAAATAATGGTAACTACGAGGCATTGTATGATGCGACGCTATGCTAATTCCAGCTCTTTTCGCTACGCTGGGAACTGCGGGTACAACATAAGATATTGTATACGGTGGGATACATGGCTAGCATAAGGGAGCGCGTAAGAGGAATGAGCGTGGCATGGTTCTCCTTTAACTTAGCGACTTCAGCTATAGCTCTAGCAAGTCACGCGCTCGGCAGTGCAGCGGGAATAGATGCGCTACACTATATGGCGCGTGTACTAGCCTACATGAATACAGTGATATACTTTGCTATAGCAATAGCCTTCCTGGCTAAGATAGCTATAGCCGGCAGAGAGGTCTGGCACTCGCTACGCCACCCGGTAAAAGGCCCGTTCATGACGGCTATCAGTATATCCACTATGCTCCTAGCACTCGACTGGGGCATAGTGCTGGATAACCCGGGGATTGGCTCCCTCTTCCTCTACACCGGCATGGTGCTTCACACACTACTCTTCATAGCGATTATCTACAACTTCCTCATGCACGAGGGCGTAGAGATACATAGCATGAACCCTGGCTGGTACATGCCAGCTGTAGGCAACGTGCTAGTACTATATATCGGCGGGCTCCTAGAGGCCGAGGGAGTAGCGGTACTCCATAGCCTGCTAGGAATCTACCTTGGAACAGGGGTCGTGTTCTGGCTAGCCCTCTTCACCATCTGGCTCTACAGGAGCATATTCCACAACCCGCCGCCAGCAAGACTGATAGCAGCCACATGGATTAACCTAGCGCCGCCAGCAGTAGCCCCTATGTCCTATGAGGCGCTGCTAGGCATGATGCCGCACCAGTACCACGAAGCCCTGACCAAGGTAACAGACGAGCTCCGACACTGGCAGGCTACCTTGGGGCGTTCTTCGATATGTTCTACTACACGTTCTGGGGGCTCGCCGGGCTCCTCCTACCCCTAATACTGGCAGTGACGGTAACATATCTACGGCGCGGCATGATGGAGTTTGCGGAGAGCTGGTGGGCCTTCGTCTTCCCAATAGCGGCGTACAGCATATCAACGATACACCTCTACCTCCACCACACCGAAGAAAGCTGGCTACTATACTACGCTGGCTTCCTCTACGCGCTGACATGGCTATTCTACAGCGTGACTACTGTGCTAAGCGTCTACCACGGCTACAGGAAATGGTTCGGCCATACGCCGGGAGAGGAGACACCCACGCTCGCTAAGCCACTCTACGAGGACATAGTATCCGAAGCGCCTGGCAGCGAGGATAAACGGTAAGGGAGCCCTATAAAGAAGCGTTATTTTTACCCACCTGGAGCCCGCCTCCCAGGAGCAGCCTCCATGCAAGCGACACCTGGGCAGGCCGTGGAGCCTCTGAGATGGTATGATAGAGGCCTACTAGAGGAGCTAGAACGCGTCTACGGCCCCCAGGGGCTACCCGCCCTCCTAGAGTCGCTCATGTTGCCCCCGGCCCGCTACTATTTCCGCGTCAACGTGCTCCGCGTAGACCCAGGCGTGCTCCTCGACGAGATGAGGAGGGAGGGCCTAAGAGTCTACATGGACGAGCTGCTCCAGGAGGCCCTCTGGCTCCCCGTGGAGGGGCCCCGGAGGCTCCGCGACCCCGGCTGCCGGGTTATAGTGGACAAGCGGGCAGCGGAGAGCGTCATGATGGGGGCCCACGTCTACGCGCCTGGCGTTGTCCGGATTGAGGAATGCGTAGCCCCGGGCCAGGAGGTGCTAGTAGTCTCGGAGAACGGCGTCCCGGTAGCAGTAGGCGTAGCAGCGCCGATGCTCCGGGACGCGCTACGCGCCCGCCGGGGCCTCGTAGTGGAGGTCATAGAGCCCCTCTACCGGGTCCCAAGCCTACGCGAGACCAGGTGGAGCCGCGAGGGAATGATCTACGAGCAGGGCCTACCCTCTATGCACGTGGCCCACGTACTAGCCCCAGAGCCTGGCTCCGTGATAGTAGACATGTGCGCGGCACCGGGCGGGAAGACCAGCCACGTCTACGAGCTTGTCAGGGGCCGGGCCCGCGTGATAGCGGTAGACCACTCAAGGAGGAAGACGGAACGGCTCCGCGCAGAGCTAGAGAGACTAGGCCACAGCAGCGTAGAGGTGATACAGGCCGACTCAAGGCACCTCGGCCGGAGGCTCGGCGAGGGCGTAGCAGACTACGTGATCCTCGACCCGCCGTGTAGCAGCCTCGGGGTCATACCAAAGATACGGGACCGCAAGACGCTGAGGGAAGTAGAGATCAGCGCCAAGTACCAGCGCCAGTTCCTCCGCGCAGCCTACAGGCTCCTCCGCCCAGGCGGGGTCCTAGTCTACTCCACCTGCACCATGACCATGAGGGAGAACGAGGGGAACATACGCTACGCGGTCGAGAAGCTAGGCTTCCGCCTAGAAGAGGCCTGGCCCCGCCGCTTCAGCCGCGGCCTAGGAGACTACGGCACCCCGGCCATCAGGGTACACCCCAGCATACATCGCGCCACAGGATACTTCATAGCAAGGCTCCGCAAACCGCCATAGCGCGCACCCTACACCTCCCCACCGGCGAGCAGCCGAGCAAGCCTCTCAGCCAAGCCCCCGGCATGTGCCAGCGTCTTAGACACACAGCGCACCCACTTGGCCTCCTCTCGGAGGCCCTTACACGGCTTCACCTCGACGCAAGCACGCCGGGCCCCGAGCCCCTCCACCTCGGCCTCGACACAGAGCAGTCCCCGCTCCGGCTCAAAGCTGTAGCCCCGGACCTCGACGCCACGTCCCAGCACATCGCCTAGCAAGTAGGACAGCTCAAAACCCAGATCCACGACCAAGAAACACGCACCTTCGGGCTAGCAGCCACCCCAACCGCACCATCTACCACTAAAGCCCTGCATACACTTACAATAGAACTATTAATGACTACCGTCGCATCCAGCATAGAGTATATAATGCTGTAATAACGTAAATGGGGCTTGCTGTATATACTGATGACAAGATAGTGGTAAAGGTCTCTAGCCTGGCAGCCCATTTTACTATCCTAGCTCTTTTCACAAGTATAGCCCAT
>DQVR01000063.1 GCA_015661645.1 Pyrodictium delaneyi | reverse complement strand
TCATATTGCGTAGTTCGCGGCGTAGCCGTATGAGGTTGATCTTGGTTGGTAGTACTCTTGAGCCGCCGCCGAATGTCGAGACCAAGGTCTGCTACACCACCTCTACACTGTATTGAAAGAGATGTCGTAGGGCACAGAGAAAGAATAGGCCCGGAGTGTGGACTAGCCTATGACGGGGCTAGCTTTTCTCCTCGGAAGCCTTTTTGCGGTACTTGGGATGGTACTTGCGTATGAACTCGTCCTTTATCCTGTATAGCTCTGTTTCTGGTAGTATTGATAGTACTTCCCAGGCTATGTCGAGGGTCTCCTCTATGCTGCGGTTCTCGTAGAAGCCCTGCCTTATGAAGCGCTGCTCGAAGGCCTCAGCAAACCTTAGGTACTTGCGGTCTACGTCGCTGAGGCTCTCTTCGCCCACTATGGCTGCGAGGCTCCTTAGCTCGACGGCGCGGCTGTAGGCAGCGTATAGCTGGTCTGAGACGTTGGCGTGGTCTTCGCGTGTCTTTCCGGGGCCAATACCCTCCTTCATCAGCCTCGAGAGGCTCATTAGCACGTTTATCGGCGGATAGATACCACGGTTATGCAGCTCACGGCTAAGCACAATCTGGCCCTCAGTAATATAGCCAGTCAAGTCGGGAATAGGATGCGTAATATCATCGTTAGGCATAGTGAGAATAGGCATCTGAGTAATACTACCCCTACGGCCATGCGCACGGCCAGCACGCTCATAGATACTCGCAAGATCACTATACATATAGCCGGGATAGCCCTGGCGGCCCGGCACCTCTTCGCGTGCCGCGCTTATCTCGCGGAGGGCCTCAGCGTAGTTGGTCATGTCAGTTAGTATGACAAGTACGTGCATGCCTAGGTCGAAGGCTAGATGCTCGGCGAGGGTTAGGGCTATACGTGGCGTGATTAGACGCACCGATGCTGGCTCGTCTGCCAGGTTTATGAAGAGCGCTGCTCTCTTGATGGCGCCGGTCTCCTCGAAGAACTTCTTGAAGAACAGCGCGTCGTCATGCATCACGCCTATGGCTGCGAAGACTACTGCGAACTCTTCGCCACTACGCACAGTCGCCTGGCGGGCAATCTGCACAGCAAGCTTGTTATGAGGCAGACCAGCACCACTAAAGATAGGCAGCTTCTGGCCACGCACCATAGTATTCATACCATCTATAGCAGACACACCAGTCTGAATGAAGTCCTCGGGATAGGCGCGTGTAGCCGGGTTCAGGGGGTCACCGTTGATGTCGCGCCATACGCCGCTTGTTATCGGCGGGCCTCCGTCTATCGGGTCTCCTAGACCGTTAAAGATTCTGCCTAGCATCTCGTCGGATACTTTTACCTCGAGGGTTCTGGCGAGGAAGCGTACCTTAGTGCCTACAGCCGTTATTCCGGTAGTGCCCTCGAACACCTGGACTACGGCGTAGCCTCTAGCCGTCTCCAGTACACGGCCACGGCGCTTCTCGCCATTAGGGAGCTCTACTTCTACTATCTCGTCGTAGGCCGCGTCGCTTATGCCCTCAACTATTACCAGGGGGCCGCGTATCTCGCGGATATTCTCATATTCGCGTATGACCCTGGACTCGGGCACCGCCAAGCCTAGACCACCACGCGTACACGTGTTCCCTAACTATGTGTCACGGCTGGTGCATTCGAGCCGTGGGCGGGCGCAGAGACCTGGTGAGTGCCAAAAACCCGGGGCTAGTGTTAGGCGGCAGGGGCTAGTGCTGCACTGCGCCGCTTTACGAGCCCCTCGAGGCCCTTGAGGAGCTCCTGCTTTATCTTGTCGAGCTCCTCTAGCCTGTCGTTGGGCACGTTGTACCTTGCTAGGATGAACGCGCGTATCTTGTCTGCTAGCTTCTCGCGTATCTCCTTCACAGTGACGCCGTACTGTATAGCATCTAGCGCTGCGTGGTAGAACTCTATTATGGTCTCTAGCTGCTTCCACTGCTTCTGCGGCGTCGCAAACGCGTCTACGGCGTCGAAGGCGTTCTGCTGGAGGAAGCCTTCTCTTATTATGCGGGCTACTTCTAGGATGAGCTTATCCTTCTCGCTGAGGCCCTCAGTGCCTACTAGCCTCACTATGTCCTTTAGCTCGTCCTCGCGGAGGAGCAGCTCGTAGGCTATGTCGCGGTACTCGCGCCACTTAGGGCTTATGTTCTCGTGCCACCACTTAGCCACTGTGTCGACGTAGGCGGAGTAGCTTAGCAGCCAGTTGATGGCCGGGTAGTGTCTGCTGTAGGCGAGCTTAGCGTCAAGGGCCCAGAATACACGTATGAAGCGCTTCGTGTTGGCCGTCACGGGCTCTGTGAAGTCACCGCCAGGCGGGGATACGGCGCCTACTACTGTTACGCTGCCTGTGCGCTCTGGCCTGCCTGGTACGCGTACACGGCCTGCACGGCTGTAGAACTCGGCTAGCCTGGAAGCTAGGTAGCTCGGGTAGCCTTCCTCGGCAGGCATCTCCTCGAGGCGGCCGGCTATCTCGCGTAGCGCCTCGGCCCAGCGGCTCGTAGAGTCCGCTACGAGTAGGGTGTCGTAGCCCATGTCGCGGTAGTACTCGGCTATAGTTATGCCCGTGTATATGCTTGCCTCGCGCGCCGCTACAGGCATGTTGCTAGTATTAGCTATGAGGACTGTACGCTCCATCATGGGCCTGCCGGTCCACGGGTCCTTGAGCTTAGGGAAGGACTCTAGTACCTCGGTCATCTCGTTGCCTCTCTCGCCGCAGCCGATGTAGATGACTATCTTGGCAGAACTCCACTTGGCGAGGCTCTGCAGAGTGACCGTCTTACCACTGCCGAAGGGCCCCGGTATTGCACCGGTACCGCCCTTGGCCATGGGAAACATTGTGTCTATTACGCGGAGGCCTGTGATAAGGGGCTCTACTGGCTCGAACTTCTCGACTATAGGCCTGGGCTTACGGACGGGCCACTTGTGGTACATCTTTATCTCTATCTTCTTGCCGTCGGCGGTCTCTACCTCGGCTACCGGGTCTTCTATCGTGTACTCGCCCTCGGAGGCTATCCAGCGTAGCACGCCATGCACGCCGGGGGGTACGAGGACCCGGTGGGTGACCAGCTGTGTCTCCGGCACCTCGCCCAGTACGTCGCCGCCAGACACCTTGTCGCCTACGCGTAGGCCCGCGGGCTTGAAGTGCCACCTCTTGCCGCGGTCTAGCGCCGGGACCTTCACACCTCTGCTTATAAATACGCTCTGTGTCTTCTCCTTTATAGCATCAAGCGGCCTTTGGATACCGTCGTATATCTTACCTATTATGCCGGGGCCTAGCTCGACGCTCAGAGGCGAGCCAGTGCCATAGACAGGCTCGCCGGGCTTCAGACCAGTCGTGGTCTCGTAGACCTGGATGTAAGCCTTGTCGCCAACTATCCTGTTTACCTCGCCTACTAGCCTCTCCTCACCAACCTCGACCATCTCGTACATCTGTACGCCCTGCATGCCCTCAGCTACTACGAGTGGGCCTGCTACCCGTATAATCCTGCCCTTTACGGGCATGTAGACCGCCTCCCCCCTTGACCCTTGTGTGCTATTCCTGCCACGCTCTATGGGCCACACCGCTATGATTTATGTCCTAAAAAGGATTTCAATTATTTTAGACCTTGCCTCCTCGATGGCCGAGGCAAGCACCACTTCTAACCTGTAGTCTAGAGAGAGCCCGCCACTAGCGCGTAACACAAAGCCGCCGATGCCCTTGATGGTCTCTCCCGCTAGGTCTACGCGCACACCGCGAGGTATCTCTACCTCCTTTAGCGCCTTGCGTACCGCTTCTACGTCGGGCTCAGCCGGCACCACGACGAGCTCACTGGAGTACTTCGATGCCCTGCTTATCGCCTCCTCTAGTTTCCTCGCAAGGAAGCTCACATACTCCTCCTCGCTCACCCTACCGCGGAGCTGTTGGAGTGCCTGCCCGAGTATCTCCTCTACCGCCTCAGCACGTATCCTAGCGAGCTTCTTCCGTAGCTCCACCTCGCGTCTAGCAGCGTAGGACTCTATCTGCTCCCGAGCACTCCTAGCACTCCTCCTTAGCTCCTCCTCGAGCCTCTTAAGGTTGTCCTCGAAGGCCTTCTCTACTATCTTCCTGGCAGCCTCTAGGGCGCTGTAGACCTTTGCCTCGATGTCTCTCTGTACTTTGCCTGCTATCTCCTCTGCAAGCTTTTCCGGGCTACCGAGCAGTCTTACCTGCCCGGCCACAACACATCACCCCATGCCTAGGGCCTTTAGCAGCTCTTTTTGTACGTCCATGGGCTTGCCCGGCTCACGGACCGTCGGCAGACGTGCTACCACCACGTCGCCGTGTACCCGTCGGAACTTCTCCACCGCCTTGCGCACACGGTCATAGTACTCCGCCGAGAGCAGGACGAGGCCTATGTCCTCGCGGGGGATGAGTTCCTCTACGACCCTAGCTGCCTCCTCAGGAGAGTTTACAGCATAGCCCTCAGCGCCCAGCAGGCGGAAGGCGTAGACAGTGTAAGGATCAGCTATTACGACAATATGCTTCGCCGCCAAGACTTGGCCTCCTAAGCCCAGCGGCAGAGGGCTATGATATTTAAATATTGTAGGTGTGGGAAACCGCGGAAGGGGAAGGTATAACTAGCGGCGGTGATTGGCTCTTGGCGGCTACACCCGTCCTTATAGCGCAGCCGACTAGCCAGGCTTACATAGTCATACCCAGGGACAGGCTCGCCTACGTCCTAAAGGCCCTCGCCGAGTGCGGCTGCTTCCACCCGGAGCCGCAGCGTGCTGCCGGCGAGTTCTCTGCAAAAGTTCGCCACCTGCGCAACGAGCTAGAGGCTATGGAGCAGCGGCTACGCGACATGCTCCGGGTAGCCGAGGAGGCCGGGATAGAGGCCGAAGAGGGGGCTGGCTCCGAGCAGGTTCTGCGCCTTAGCCGTGCCGCCGACATGGGCGTATCCAGGGTAGTGGAACAGCTCACCACCGCAGTGCACGACATAGAGAAGCTGGTGGAGAGGCTAGCCCAGCTGAAGAGCCCGGAGTCTGAGCTTGCGACCCTTCTAGCTGTGTTGGAGGCCTACAGCTTCATAGACGTGGACATAGAGGCGCTTAAGAGGGGCAGCTACATACGCGCTAAGATCTACCGCGTGCCGGTAGAGCGCGTGAACTCGTTCATAGCCGACTTGGAGGCTATAGGCACTATAGCCGGGCTACACGTGTCCGGCATAGAGCAGGGCATGGAGACCGTGGTTGTAGCGTACCCGGCGTGGCTAGAGGCCGAAGTAGGCAAGGCCGCGCTACGCAGTAGGGCCTCCCCGCTCGAGATACCAGAGGACATGCCGAGGACACCCGCCGAGGCCATAAGGAAGGCCCGGAAGGAGCTAGAAGAGCTACCACTGGTGCTCAAGAGGCACCTCCCCAAGCTACGGGAGGCCCTAACCGTCATCGAGGCCGCGAAGAACCTACTCAGCCTACTGGAGGCGACCCGTCTCACGGAGACAGTAGCCGTGGTCAACGGCTACGTGAGCCCTGATAAGCTTCAGCAGCTGCGCCGGACCCTAGACGGGCTCGGCACCGGCTACATAGGCCTAGTAGTCGAAGGCGACGCAGATGAGCACCACGGCCACGAGGAGGCGGCCAAGGAGCTACCGCCGAGCTACTTCACCGTGCCACAGAAGCTGGCGCCTTTTGCAAGCCTGCTAGAGATGGCGGGCTACCCGCGGCCGCGCGAGTTCGTACCAGTAGCAATGATGGCCGTAACACTCCCGATAATCTATGGCCTAATGTTCCCAGACATGGGCCACGGCCTGGTGCTACTACTGGCAGGCTACTACCTATTCTATAGAAGGATGGGTAACGCTGAGCTAGGCAGACTAGTAATGATATTCGGCGCCGCCGCTATGTTCATGGGCTTCCTAGCTGGCGAGTTCTTCGGCCCACACCCAGCCGTAGCCGGCTGGCTCGACAGCATCTGGCACGGCCACCCGCCGCTATCTAGCCCGCTTCACCCGTTCGTCAAGCAGCTAGCCGAGGGCGGCCACGGCAGCGCAGAGCTAGCAGCAGAGGCTAAGCTGCTCATATTCCATGCAATATACCTGTCGCTCGCCATAGGCTCTGCGGTGCTAGCTATATCATCGTGGATATCGGTAGCCAACGGCCTAATGATGCGTGATAAGGAGCTACTAGCAGTCGGCATAGGCAAGGCACTAGTATTCACAGCCATAATGATAGCCGTCATCGTCGGCGGTATGACCGGCAATGGTGCGACACACATAGAGAGCGCTGGCGCCGTGCTACGCGATGCAGGCCTCACGCTAGTGCCCGAGACAGGCCTGGGCACACTAGTGAGGCTTATGGTGACCGCTGGCCTGTTAGCAGTGCTAGCCTCACCAATAATCTTCGGCCACGGCGCGACGGGAGAGAGAGTTGTCAACGGCCTAATGGAGGCGTTCGACATACTGCTAATGGCTATAGGCAACACGGCATCCTTCATGCGAATTATGGGCCTAATGCTGGCGCACAGCGGCCTCATGTTCGGCTTCACGATACTAGCGTTCATATCCGGGTCAGTGCTAGGAGCGATCGCATACACACTAGGTAATATACTAGTGATAGGTCTGGAGGCGCTAGTAGCATACGCCCACTCGCTGAGGCTGCACTTCTACGAGATGTTCAGCAAGTTCTACATGGATGGCGGCCGGCCATACACGCCGGTGAGGCTTCCAGAACCAGTGAAGCTGGAGATAGAGCAGCACTAGCCTAGAGCCGGTACGCCGGGGGAACATAGGGCGTTGTAGCCCGAGCTATATTTTTACGTGTTTTCACTCTCGTAATATACAAATTTATCCTACCGGTTACCTACCGGTTGGTGCTCTGGTGTGCTTTGACCGAAGTCCTGGTCATAATCTCGCGCAGGACATAGACAGAGGGCTCTTACAGGGCATATGTGGGCAACCGATGCCCCCTTAGGCTCAAGGAGGTCGGGGTCATATTCTTCAGCTCCATCAGAAGCTCGTAGCGAGAGCTGGAAGGCTCTAC
Organism: Pyrodictium delaneyi; assembly: GCA_015661645.1. Taxonomy (GTDB): domain Archaea; phylum Thermoproteota; class Thermoprotei_A; order Sulfolobales; family Pyrodictiaceae; genus Pyrodictium; species Pyrodictium delaneyi_A. The sequence goes on along the minus strand of DQVR01000063.1, from coordinate 1,449 downwards.
TGGACGCGACAGCCAGGCTTAAGGCGGCAAAAGAGGAGCCTCTAGCCTGCCGTAGGATAGCAGAAATCGAGGGATACCTAGACCAACTCGAGTCCAGGGTCAAGGCGGAGTATATAAGGAGCTAGGGGTGCCGAGCTACTCTCCAAGATTATATTGTACCAGATCTTCTAGCCCCCCAGGCGTCTCTTGCGCTAGTACCACGGGAGACTATATCGCGGTGAGTAGACCCTCCGGGAGCCAGCTGCGGATAGCTGTCTTAGCTACGGGTATAGTTCTAGCTCTAGCAGCTACTGTATAAGACCCTTGTAAGGAGAAAGCCTGGGGGACCTAATAGGATACTAGTTCCGCTACGATACTCTTCGGCTGCTTACTATAGCCGGATAGCGCTATAATCACTGCATCCTCAGCGTCTAGGAGGAATAGCTCAAGAAGCCCGGCCGCTACGTCTAGTGATAGAGGCTCCCTAGCAAATATGCCCTTGGCGCGCCTCCTATTCTCGCGGCGCTTGCTCGAGGTGAAAGCATCTAGAGCTGTGAGCCCCTCCGGCATCTTCCCGGCCAGGGCTTCCAGGAGGATCCTCTCAAGAGTCTCTGTATCGCGTGTCTCTACGGCCTCTATGAGCTTCTGCTGGGGGAGCTTATGCGTCTCTAGCACTGCCTCGTGCATTACTAGGATTTCCCTCTCCGGCTGAACAGTCACTAGTGTCATGGCTGTACGGGCGGCGAAGATGTCCTGGCGGGCACCCAGTATGTCCTTCCCGGTGCTGGTTTTAGCTGCATTCTTTGCCTCGCTGAACAGCCTTAGTATCTCTATGTCTATGGCCGCGCTTAGCAGCTCGGTGCCACGGGTCCTGCGTAGTATCTTAGCAGCGTTAACCATGCCAGCCGCTGCTAGGATGCGTGCCGGGTCGGCGTCCTCTTCGGCTAGCCTACGCGCCCTAGCGACCTCCGGCGCCTCTGGATAGATTAGCTCGTCTGCCCGCACAATCTTGCCCTCTAGGCTCTTCCTCCTTACTATCAGCTCTACGTCACGCGCTACTACCACTGCACGATAGGCCTTGTAGATCTTTAGCGCTTGGCCTGGTGTCCTACCGCGTATCGACTCCAGTACGCCAACGTAGTGCCTGAAAGCTGCTTTCTCCACCATGCCGGGCTCGATCTTCTTCGCGTCGGCGGGTATGTAGCGGGCCAGCTTGGTTGCACGGAACAGCTCTAGTGTTGACTCGTCACCCGTGTACTGGGCTAGAAGCGCTCTTAGGTCGTCCTCGTAGCTCAGGGTCTTAGCTACCACAGCCTTTGTGTAGAGGTACTCGGCGCCGAGCCCATCATAGACTAGCGTCAACCGCGTATCACCTTAGCCAGCACGCTGACAGCCGCTTCTAGGGCCTGGCTCCTGTTGCGGTTTATCTGCTCCTGGAGCCGCGATACCTCGTACTCCTCCTTCCTCTTG
>DQVR01000033.1 GCA_015661645.1 Pyrodictium delaneyi | reverse complement strand
GCGGCCTATGCGTCTCTAAAGGGCTTAGATCTAGTGCTTCAAGCCTCGCTGGTAATGGCGGCAGCACTGCTGGGCTTTCTCAGATACAACTGGTACCCTGCAAGAGTTTTCCCTGGGAACGCTTTCACCTACGGCGTCGGCGCATACTACGCCGCCCTCGTGATACTCGGCAACATGGAGAAGTATGGCTTAGCTCTCTTCACACTGTACTTCATCAAGGCCTTGCTCAACCTACGGGGCTACATGCACCGTGTATGGAAGCCTGGCGTGATAGAGGACTTCGGAATGCCAAGGCCCGATGGTACCCTCGACTCGCCGCTGGAAGGAATATACACATTAACACATGCTGTAATAAAGCTGCTCAAGCGGCTAAAAGGCTCAGCCCGCGAACCCGAAGTAGTGGCCGTTATCCTAGCTATACAAGCTGCTATAGGGCTCATTGTGCTCATACTGGCTGCCAAAGGGCTCCTCTAGCACTCCGATGCAATCCAAGGGTCCCTACAAAGCGTGTTAGTACGCATAGACGGCATCTCAATGCTCGGCACTGGAGTCCCAGCGGGGTTTGTGTAAAGACCGCCTGTAGGCTGGCAACAGGCTTGGCTGCCGGGACTGGAATTATAAGTGCATCTAAATTACCCCTTCTTTAAAGACGAATAGAGCCAAAACTAGCTCCTATCTCATTTATTATAGGTGTAGCTTAAGCTCCGTGAGCTAGCGAATCATGCTATTGGATAGGGATAGTTTCGGTGTCGAGACATGCCTGGGCCTACATCAAACTGTGATTATTTTGGGAGCTGTATTGAGAGGGTACAGTAGCCTACTAGGTAGCGCTCTTATAGCCTCTATAACCGTTATATCTCTGGCCATGCTTGCCGCCGCAGCATCACAATGGGCTGCTGGAGTCCGAGATCTAGCAGAGAGAGCTGCTGCATTCTCCGTGCCTCCACGGATGATGCTAGAGCCTCTGGGCCAGTGCAACGCTACAGGCTGGCTAGAGGCTGTACTAAAGGTCGAACCAGTCATTAGTGAATTCGAACCCATGACTGTGGAAGTCTACAGCGCTGAAGATGGCAAGCTACTATATTCCAGACTATTCAGCGCCAACAGCACCACCATCGTGGATATACCGTGTAGAGGCTTCGTTGAACTAGTGGTAGTCGGCGAGAATGGCGGCATATGGTTGTACCGGTATGAACTAGATCCCAGCAAACCATGTTTAAACGGGGCACGGATTAACGGAAAAGAACTCTTGCAGAACTCTACCTCATGCCTTACCGGCCTCAACTCTGCAAGGATTGTAGCAGAGCAGGCCGCACAGAAGGCCGTCAGGGAGGTATTACTCATACAGTACGGCCCGGTTTTGCAGCCGGTGTGGGCTGCTGGCCCTCTTCTACCTGGAGCTAGCCCCGTCTATGCTGCTGCTAGCGGCCCGCTACCAGGTGCGTACGTGGACCCGGAGAAGCTGAGACTCTACCCGGTAACGGAGTGGCCGGTCCGCGATAGCGTGGAGAGTAGTGAGCGGGATCTAGGCTGCTGCGGCTGCGGCGAGCTCTACGTCCGCCGCCGCGCCCTAGAGCCCATAGCGGGGGGTCTACTGCGGATAGAGCACCGGGAGGCACGGGTCTATGCATGCGCAGACATATACTACAAGTACCGCTTGAAGCCTAGGATAGAGCTGACAAGCCAGGGCCTCCTCCACACGACAAGCAAGCTCTACGGCTACGACCGCCGCTGGGAGCCGTCGACGGGGTTCACTATCCCCTACAACGACTATGATTGCAGTGCCTCCTGGATCTCCGGCGGCGCAGCGGGAAGCATCTACATACCCTTCCTAGTTACCACGGAGTCAGAGCCCGAGGCGGTAACGCTGCTACTCCTACCACGGGACCCCGTCAGCGTAGCTATAAACGAGACCGTCACTGGTCACCGCGCCTGGCGCTACTGCGGTGAGTCAGCATGCGTCTACACAGGCACCCTAGCCCTACCGGCCACCTACGTCTCTGTGAAGCTACACCTCCTCCCGCCCAACAGCTACGACCCCGGCAAGCTAGTCGTAGCTAGAGGCAGGGCAGGCCAGGTTGACGCCTCCTGGCAGGCGCGGGCCCAGGAGGCGCTCTACACAGAGACAATACGCATAGAGGGCCGGAGTGTGGCCAGGCTAGACCACCCGGTAGCAGTGACCATCACTATAGGGCCGGAGCTGGTGAAGCGGCTAGGCCCGACCGCCACCGCGGCTGTAGCCGTGGTTGAGGTGAGCTACGCGGCATGGGCTGGGTCCTGGGCTAGCCGGTTCCTCTACCCGCTCGGCGGCTACGCCATGGTGGGCACGGAGCTCCTACTCTACATAGCCCACAGCCACTCCGAGGCAGCGGCTGCGGGCGAGCTGCTAGCACCAGCAACCCTCCGGCTAGAGCCCGTAGCCGAAGCCCAGCCCGTGGAGAGGATAGTGCTTGAAAGGAAGGCCTACACCGCGTCGAGAACCATAGCGGATAGACTCTACTACGGTACCTACTACTCCACATTCACCATAACGTACAACGAGACACTGGTGCTAGAGGACCCAGGCCTAGTCCTCTACACCGTCGAGCCCGGGAGCCAGCTAACAGTAAGCATAGCCTCCACGCAGCCCAGCGGCGAGCCAGTAGAGCTAGACTATACCGCCACTAGGATACCCTTCCCCAAGAGCATCATCCAAGAAGTCCTCGAGAAAGGGGCAAAACCACTAATACTGACATGAACATCTACGATATAAACAGCTAGTAGATACGCCCTGTATCGTGACGCTTTTAGCCCATACTATCACATACTACTGTACGAAATACTGCATGTACAAAGAGGCTTCGCCACAAACACACACTGTAGCCGGCTCGCGGGAAGCTATAACTAGTGTTTAACTCTGTTAGCCTAACGGGACCAGTATCTCTGAAACCCGCTGGCCCCTTAGGATGCGCCACGTAAAGCTCGGGAGAGGGCCCCCAAATGCCGGGTCCCAAGGGCTCAAAGAAGCTTATAGCAATACCCGAGAGCCTGCTAAACGACCTAGCCATTATAGCTAAGCGTTCCG
>DQVR01000093.1 GCA_015661645.1 Pyrodictium delaneyi | reverse complement strand
CCCGGCAAGTAGATACGCGGCTGCAAATGTACCCGGAAGCGCCACTGCTACCCCTTAGTGCATGCTCCGGGCATGCTAGCAGCTAAGAGGCTCACTCCGGCTAGCATGAGGTATCCGGATAGACGTAGAACCGTGCTTGTAAAGGCGGGCATAGAAGGGATGAATGATGGTACTGGGAGTCTGTGTGTCAACCTGGATATCGGCGGCTCTCCGCGTTGAAAGTCTAGGAGGCTCCGCGGCCTCGCTACATGGTCACGACTATAGGCTACGAGTTTGTGCTGAAGGTCCCCTAGGCAGCGACAATACAGTAGTCGACCATTATGTACTCAAGAGACTTCTTAGCGAGTGTACTGGTGAACTCGACCACGCGTATCTAAACGAGATACTAGGAGTGAGAGATGCAACCGCAGAAGTACTAGTCAGTAAAATATACGAGTGCCTAGTCAACAAACTAGCTAGTATCGGGCGCCAGTTGCGCCTAGTACTTGTAGAGGCGTGCACAGCTACCGGCTACTGCTCCTACTACCGTGACGATAGGGGCTGTTCGGGCCCCGACTAGGACAGCACAGATTAGCCGGTTCCCAGCCAGAGACCACACGTAGAGGGTGCTAGGGCCCAGCAACATTGTGCTACTACAACGATCCCCGGCCGCTTCTTCGGCTCTTCACGGCGTGTGGGGTGTCGTAGTAATATTGAGAGTGGAAATAGAACGATTACCGACGGGAGTACCTGGCTTCGACAAACTCATACAGGGAGGTATACCCCGAGGCTTCTTCGTCGCGGTTGTGGGCGAGCCTGGCACCGGTAAGACGATATTCTCAATTCACTTTATAGCTGAGGGTATACGGCAGGGAGACAAAAACATCTACGTGACAACCGAGGAGTCTAAGGAAAGCATAATAAAGCAGGCAGCAATGTTTGGATTCGACTTCGAGAAAGCTATCCGCGACGGTAAGCTCATCATAATAGATGCGTTAATGGGTAAACGAGACGACCCATGGAGTATTCCAGAGCTGGATGTAGAGACACTGGTCAACAAGGTAATAGAGGCGAAGAGGTATCTAGGCTATGGTAGAGCGCGCCTAGTTGTAGACTCTATGTCAGCCTTTTGGCTGGACAAGCCGGCAATGGCTAGGAAATATAGCTACTATGTTAAACGAGTCCTATACCGCTGGGACTTCACAGCCCTTCTCATAAGCCAGTATGCCGTCACCACGAGCCTCGGCTTCGGCTTCGGTATAGAGCACGTGGCTGACGGTATCATAAGGTTTAGAAAGTCTGTCGTAAGGGGAGAGCTTAGACGCTACGTAATAATAGAAAAGATGAGGCAGACGGAGCACAGCCTCCGTATGCATGAGATAGAGATAAGGGACGGTATAGGTATGCGTGTAAAAGCGCCTACGATATACCGTAAAGAGGACACTGCTCTGCCGCCATCGATCGCGGCGAGAATGCTAGCTGCAGAGCTGCAGAGGCTACTAGAGATACCCGATGGGGAAAACGAGGCCTAGGGAACACCAAGGTTGCTATTAGGGGAAGACTCCCGGCTCCTGGAGCCCTGGACGTAAAAGAGGAAGACGTATGCAGGAGGATGGGTGATGGTAAGGCGTGAGAGCTTCTATGTACGCTGGGATGGCGGTGCGCTAGAGCTACGCGTTATGAGGGAGGCCCTCGAGATAAGGGCTGCCAACGCAGGGCTGCTGTTTGAGCCGCGGAGCGTCACTATAGAGGCGAAGTATACCCATAAGAGAGAAATAGAGGATAGAAATAGGAAGACACTCTTCATAGGTTTCGCCGAGGAGCTTAAGCCCCTGGAGGCGCCGCGCGTGGACATTGTCGGCAGGAACTATATTGGCAACTTTGAGGTGGTCTATACGGATCTCGAGTTTGAGAGATACCTTACAGTTATAACGCCTGCTAGCTTCCTTTATGACTACTTTGTGCTAACAAGCCGGGACGTAATGCTCTATATGCAGGCTAAGCGAAAGGTCTATTTCGAGGAAGAACCATATGATAGGATAATAATCTATTTTGTATAGCACCGTGGGTCTAGTTCTTCATTGTAGTTCTACCCCTGACAGGCTGCAGTGATAAGGGTAAGACCAAGTGATACCTAGACTATGGTGGCAGAGCAGCTCGGAGTATATTACGGGCGTATAGAGGCTGTAACAGTGCTAGGTGCTGCACTGAAGAAGTATTACGCGGCACTAATTGTGGCAGGGCTAGACTACCCCTACTGCGCCCTAGAATAGCAGGGGTGTACTATAGTGGCAGGTAGCGACAAGCAGCAGCTAGAACTTATCAGAGAGTCGCTGTACCGGCCAGAAGCCGAGGAGGAGGCTAAGAGGCTCCTACTTGCGGATATATACCCTACTATAGCTAGTAGCTATCGGGAAGCTGCGCCTAACGGCGGGCTCTTAGCGCCGCTTCCAGAATGCGTGAAGGAGTATGTAGAGGGTAGGCGTGAGAAGCCATGTGCCGATGATATGGGGTTCACCTACAACGCTATCCGCGTCCTCATGGCCAGGTATATGACCCGTAACGAGTACGGCGCCTTCATGGAGACCCCTAGCATGGTTTTGCGGAGAGTGGCGCTAGGCTTCCGGAGCCGTGTAGACCCCGAGGAGCTATACCGGCTACTCGTAACCCGGCGATTCATGTTCAACTCTCCAACCCTCTTCAATATGTACGCTAACGGGGCCAAAGGTACTCTGAGCGCGTGCTACGTGACCCCGGTCTACGACGATATGCGCGCTATAATGGATGCTGCCACTGTCCAGGCTATGACGTTCAAGTGGGGCGGTGGCCAGGGCTTCTCGTTTTCAGAGCTCCGGCCCCGCTGGGACACCGTGAGGGGTACTAGCGGCTACGCCTCTGGGCCTCTAAGCTTCATCCAGATATACGACGTAGTCACAGAAATGGTGAAGCAGGGCGGCAAGCGGCGCGGCGCAAACATGGGTATTCTGCATGTCTGGCATCCAGACATAATCAACCCAGACTTTGACCCCTGGGCGGCGCTCTGGAACAGTCTACCGCCACAGCTCCAGGGCCTGCTACGCCAGCTCAAAGAGATAGTAGACACTATAGAGAAGGACGGTGAATACGAGGTCGATGCTACGGTCAAGGAGATGCTGGAGAGAATGACACGTGGCGGCTGGAGCACGGTAGAAGACGCTGGCTTCATACAAGCCAAGGAGCCGCCGCTACAAGACGCCAACATAACCAACTTCAATATAAGCGCCGGTATAAATGACGCCTTTATGAAGGCTGTACTAGAGGACAAGGAGTGGTGGATGATAAACCCAAGGTACAGCGCTGACAGGGAGGCTGGCGTCTATAGGCTACACTACAGCGTGAGCAGGGCTGCAGGCTCGGGCCGGATAGGCAAGCTCATAGAGAAGCACCCCTGGCTGCTAGACAACCCATACCTCAACATATACGAGGATGTGGCGGAAGAAGCACGGAAGAAAGCCCTAGAAGCGCTTCAGGAACAGGCCAAGTACACTGGCTGGGAAACGCAGCCCGACACCAAGAATCCTCATGTCTGGCGCTACCCGGCCCGCAGGATATGGGAGAAGATAGTAGAGAACGCGTGGGCAGGCGGCGACCCCGGACTCTTCATACCCGACAACCACAACAAGTGGAACCCGACCCCGTGGCTTGGAGCTATAACAGCTACAAATCCATGTGGAGAACAACCTTTATATCCCTTTGAGAGCTGTAACCTCGGCAGCATTAGCGTCGAGAAGTACGTGGTAGGAGGCCGCTTCGATATAGAGAAGTTCATGCATGATATACAAGTGGTAATAAGCGCTATGGACGCTGTTATAGACCTCAACAACCATCCTGACCCCAGGCAGGATACAGCCAACAAGCTGACAAGGAAGATAGGCCTAGGGATAATGGGTCTAGCTGATGCGCTCGCGAAGCTCGGCTACCCGTATGACAGCGAGGAGGCTGTGGCATTCACACTCATAGTCATGGCGGCTCTGGAGGTCTATAGCTGGAAGCGTAGCTGGGAGCTAGGCGCTAAGCTGGGCCACGCACCCGCATTTGAATGCAGGCGCTGGGACTGGCGCAGAATGAAGTGCCTAGAGAAGGGCGAGCCCAAGGAATTGGTTGAGCTGCACACACCGGCCCTGCTTAAGGCGGCTGAGGTAGCCCGGTTCGAGGATGGCTGGCTGAAGATACGGTACCACGAGGTTGAGATACCGGGTGAGATACAAGGAAAGCTCGTCGGGGAGGCCCGGAGTAGAGTCGAGCTAGACGGTAGCATAAAGCTAGTCCCAGAGCCCGTGCTAGAGCGTGTAGCACGCGAGGTATTCGGGGTAGAGAAGCGCCACGTATGGGAGGCGCTAAAGCTGCACCCGGTCAAGGTGGCTAACAGCCCCAGGCACCTACTAGCACTAGCAATATGGATGCCCCAGGCGGCATGGGAGCTCCTGAAGAGCTATGGCCGCCTCCTAGGCGCTAAAGCTCCTAGGAATACTGTTACTACCACTGTGGCGCCCACCGGCACAATAAGCATCATAGCCGGCACAAGTAGCGGTATAGAGCCGTACTTCGCCCTAGTATACCGCCGCGTCGTGGCGGTCGGCGAGTTCCTGGAGGTGGTGAGGCCGTTCCGCGAGAAGCTCCTAGAGACGGCTACACGCTACAAGGCGCCAGAAGAAGCCGTGAAACTAGTCTACGAGACAATCAGCAGGCATAAGGGCTCGCTCCGCTGGGCCCTGGATGAGATACGCAATAGACTAATGCAGATGGGAATAATGAACGGGTTCCTCGCCGAGATAGAGCGGCTAGCAAGACTATTCACAATGAGCATGGACTTTGACCTGTGGTACCACCTGGCGCACCAAATGGCAGCCCAGCTCTACGTAGACCAGGCTATAAGCAAGACAATAAACCTACGTAGCGAGGCTGGCAAGGATGAGGTCTACACAGCCTACCTAGTAGCCTGGCTAGGCGGCCTAAAGGGTGTAACCGTCTACCGCGACGGAAGCAAGGGCCTCCAGGTAATCTACTTCGGCGGCGAGCAGAAGAGCTTGTCAACCAAGCCTATAAGGCGGCGCAAGAAGAGCCAAGAGCAGCCACGCCGAAAGATGAGGATGATACATCTAAGGAAAAGAGCTAGGCCAGAGGAACTGGAGATTGATGGGAGAGTCAGGGAGCTGTTCGAGGTAAAGGAAGCACGAACAGATACAAGCGAGGTAGTAGTAGAGCTCACAGAGAACAGCACGTGCAAGACATGTGAGATGTAAATATGCGCCCGGTAAGCCTTGGGCAGGCCACACACTATTATATAAAGTATAGGGCTGCTTATCATCGCCTCGTGGACCTTAGTTTTCGCCTGTCTTCTCACTCCAGTACTCCTCCTTGGGGCTCGAATGTCTCTGCTGGAAGCAACACCAGACGCGGCCTCGACAACGCCGCCGGTCAGCGTTAGGCTTATCTCGTATACTCGCGACGCCCCGCGTCTCGTTGCTGCGGCTGCTAGGATAACAGTCTCAAAGAAGCCAGTGGAAAAGGCCTGGGAAATGCAGCCCAGCGATATAGAGAAATGGATACGTGAGCTTGTACGTAGAGGGCACGGGAGCCCCCTAGAGCATGCCGTGTACACTTTTGAGGCCGTTTGCAGCCGCGTCTGTAGCCACCAACTAGTACGCCACAGGATAGCGAGCTACACGCAGCAGAGTATGAGGTATACAGAAGGATTCCTAAGAAGCATGGTGCTGGAGATATGCAGTATACTTGGGGTCGACTGCCCGGAGAAGCCGAGCAGTAGCGCAGACTATACGGTATACGGCTCAGCTCTAAGCCGGGCTGCCGAGCTAGTACAACAGGCACTGGCCGAGGAGAGTAGCAGGGTACATGTTGATGGAATTGTGGTAGCTGTCAGCAAAGCCTATGTGATAAACCCGAAGTGGAATATGGACACGGTTCTTCACCAGATACGTGTACACCTCAGCGCTACCGCCGCCTACTACGAGATGCTTGCTAAGGGAGTGCCGAGAGAAGATGCGCGGCTTGTACTACCGCATGCTGTCCGTACACGGGTAGTCTTCACCATGAATGCACGGGAGCTCCTAGAGAGCTTCCTCCCGCTTAGGATGTGCAGCCACGCTCAATGGGAGATACGCATGCTGGCGTGGAGCGTCTACGACCAGCTCGTGAAGGTCCACCCAGAGATATTCCAGTACGCGGGGCCCCGCTGTGTCCTCCAGGAAAACCGTGTACGCGTAGAGCCATGCAGCCTGGATGCCTACCTCTTAGGGCAATGCGTCTTCACAATAGAGAGATGCCCAGAGCTGGTGCCGCGAAAGGGTATACAGAATTGTCTAAGGTATGCACGTGATAGTAGTAGGTACGCTGAGGATAAGACCGCTTCGGCGTAGGAACGGCTAGGCGCTAGCGGCTAGAGAACGGGTTACAATAGCGGGTCGCAATCGGTAGAAATATTATCAAGCTATCGACTTCTTTACGTGCTCTATGAACTCGTCAACGGTCATTTCTTCCCGGCGTTTTGGCAGCTTTATCAATACCACCCTATTATTTGGTGTTAGTACTCTTACCTCATCGTGGTCCTTATACCTGAACACGTCTAGCTGGCGGAGCTTGAGCTGTTCTAGCGCTTTCCTATAGGCCGTGTACTTGCGGCTCACGGGCATGGCTCTCTCCCAGCACCGGCGTCCACACGGTTCTCCTATATTTTTGCGTCCAGGTTGGCGGCCTCCAGTGCGGTATCTTAAACGAGGGTTAAGACATTGGACCACTATTTGTATATAAAAGTATATATTGGGTTTGCCTTCTCCTCTATACCCGAGCAAGAAGGCAATGAAAACATTATAGGTGATTGAT
>DQVR01000094.1 GCA_015661645.1 Pyrodictium delaneyi | reverse complement strand
TGAACGGCTTAACGCTAGGTTGTATTAATGACACTATCGTAGCCAAGATGGGCAACAACTTGATCCATATAAATACTGATATAGTTAACTCGCTAAGAGAAGACCATGTCTATGTTTTATCGCCTAAGGATGGTTCTCTCCACCCTGTAGAGGTGAGGCTCAGCAACGTCTATATGAGGCTTCATTTCCCCCGAGACGTAGATGCACCTACACTCATGATAAATGGCATACATATGCATAGAGTAAGCGGCATTGGGCCTCTCAGTGATGCTAGACACAAGGTTATAGCAGCACGTGTAAGACACGGCCATACAGTATTAGACATATGTACTGGTCTCGGCTATACTGCTATAACATCATTGGAGTTTGGCGCAAAGCAAGTATACACTATTGAGGTTAGCCGCGAGGTACTCGCAATAGCCGAGTTCAATCCCTGGAGTGCCAAGCTGGCGGATAACCGCGTAAAGATAATGCTCGGTGACGCAAGTAGGCTTATAGAGTTCTTCCCGGACAGCACATTTGATAGGATAATTCATGACCCGCCAAGATTTAGTATAGCTGGCGAACTCTACAGTAACGATTTCTATAGAGAGCTATATCGTGTGCTTAGGCCTGGAGGCGTACTCTTTCACTATACCGGCGAGCCGCTACGAAGCCGGGGACATGGCCATGGACCCATTGTCAGAGGCGTGATTCAGCGGCTACGTGGTGTAGGGTTTCTAAGAATACGTTATGACAAGAGAGCGCAGGGTGTAGTTGCTGTTAAGCCCCGCTATTAGGCGCCGAGGCGTGTCTGGTCCCGTCACTGCTGCTGTATGGTATCTCCTATCGCATCTCGGATGCTTACTCTCGATTAAGGATTATATTCTTCCACAAGTGTGGGCTAGTTTGACACGGTGTGTAATAGATGGTGCAGTTTCCTCCACAACCGGATAACAAAGCCGAGATCGGCATAATAGGCGGTAGTGGCCTTTACGACCCCGGCATAGTCGAGAACCCCCGAGAGGTCAAGGTGTACACGCCATACGGCGAGCCCAGCGACCACATCATAGTCGGTACCGTCCGTGGAAGGCGTGTAGCCTTTCTACCGAGACACGGTAAAGGGCATCGTATACCACCTCACAGAATAAATTATCGCGCTAACATCTGGGCCTTAAAGAGCCTTGGCGTTAAATGGATAATCTCCGTGTCTGCTGTCGGCTCTCTCCGTGAAGACTATCGTCCCGGCGATATGGTCGTTCCTGACCAGTTCATAGACATGACAAAGAAGAGGGAGTACACATTCTTCGATGGCCCCGTAGTAGCTCATGTTAGCATGGCAGACCCGTTCTGTGAGCAGCTCCGCCAGGAGATAATCACTGTGGGAAAGGAACTCGGCATCCTTATACACGAGCGCGGCACCTACATCTGTATTGAAGGACCGCGGTTCTCTACTAGGGCCGAGAGCCGTATATGGAAGGATGTGTTCAAGGCCGACATTATAGGTATGACGTTAGTACCGGAAGTAAACTTGGCGTGCGAGGCCCAGATATGTTATGCTACAATAGCTCTTGTGACCGACTACGACGTGTGGGCCGACAAGCCTGTTACGGCAGAAGAGGTCACCAGAGTCATGAAGGAGAATACTGAGCGTGCACGCCGCCTGCTGTATGAGCTTATACCTAGGCTACCAGAAGCCCCAAACCCGGCGAGGTGCAGTTGCTGCCGCTCCCTCGAGACAGCACTGCTCTAACACCGGCTACACTATCCAGTATAGAGGCGGACAGCACGGGGAAGGCCGAGCACGTAGTTGAACACATAGGTTCACCTACCACTATTTATGTAGCTTTCGCTGGCAGCTCCTACGCTCAAGCATCAGCTCAACTCTTTCACTGGATACTACGCCAGTTAACAGAAAAAACTATATACATGGGTCCTGTCGAGGCATTCCTTTACCACACGTTGGCATACCATGATGAGTCATCATTTATACTCCTCTTCGCAGAGCCTGGATCTGAAAACATCATTGCGCGGACCGCCGACGCTGCACACATAACTGGCACAAGGTTGCTGGTAGTAACACAACCTCTACCCGATATCATAGCTGAGCGTGTGGGCAGAGAGAATCTAGTAGAAATTGCCTCGCCACGCCCATCTATTCACTATGTACTTGTTGCCGCAAAGTCTGCTGCTAAGCTAGCAGAGAGATTCAGCAGCATAAGAGTTAGAGTGAAAAGACTTGTAAATGAGCTATCTAGTGTGACTAGCATATATGAAAGCCTTATAGAAAGATATAATGATATCGTACCTATTATTGCCGAGATATTGGCAAAGAAGGAGAGAGCAGACCTATATGCATCTACCACCATGCTGCCCCCAGCCTATATCCTAGCAGGCTATACCGACAACGCTAGAGTGTATCCTATCTCTAGTTTACCAGTACACGTTACTTCAAAGCAACTCCATAGGAATGTAATAACTCTACTCACCGACATCGAAGCAGATATACTAAAAGAGGTAAAATTTAAAGTATCTATGTATATGCCTGGAAACAACCGCATAGTGGAACTTATACTACACACTGACCCATTAACAGCACCCATATATGGCTCGCTCGTTATTGAACACGCCCTAGATAGAGCACGACAAGCCTCTACAACACCACGTATTAAGTAAAAATGCCCCTACATGTAGTAATATAACAGTATGAGGCTAATAAAGACATGGCAAAGATAGCTATACTGCATAGCTCCCCACAGCCCACCTGGTCATCCAGAAGACTAATGAAGACACTGTCAAAGCTAGGAGCACAACCGATATACATGTTATGGAGCTATACAGCTGCCAGTATAGGCTCTGACTGCTCACTACGATACCGCGGCAAGTGCCTTGACGTTGACGCCATAATTGTTCGCGGTCTAGGACGCGGGCTCAGCGTCGAAAAGTATCTTTACCGATACGCTTTTCTAAAGACCGCTGAATCCCAAGGCATACTAGTGGTTAATCCTACAGACGCACTCTTCACGGCACGTGATAAGTTCACGAGCCTCAGGATACTTCATCAACACGGCATACCTGTACCAAGTACTGTAGCTACCGAGAATCCGTCAGACGTTCTCCGCGAGGTAGAGAGGCTTAGAAAAGCCGTACTCAAGCCTATAACAGGTAGCCTAGGCCTAGGCTCATTCATGGTTGACGACACAGACACCGCCTACTACGTAGTGAACCTCCTACTGACACTCAACCAGCCCATATACGTGCAGGAATATGTAGATAAGAAGGATAATCGGGATATCCGCATATTCGTTGTAGACGAGAAGGTCATAGCTTCCATCTACCGCAAAGCGCCACAAGGCTACTGGAAGACCAATATAGCACGTGGCGCCAAGGCGTTACCCGCTTCACCGTCTAGCGAAATCCTCGAGACAGCCCTTCGAGCCGCCTCAGTACTGGGCCTAATATATGCAGGAATAGACATAATAGAGTACGAGGGAGGACATGTGGTAATAGAGGTAAATGCATCGCCCCTATGGAGAGGCCTCCAAGCCGCTACAGGAGTTGATCCAGCAAAAGAGCTAGCCGAGGCTGTACTTAGAAGGGTAAAGGAGTAGCGGGCGACGCGAAATCAGCCACGGGAGATTCTGTCAGCTGTCCTGGCCATCTGCATCCCCTATGGGCTACGCTGAGCCGGTGTTTTTCATCACCCTGGGCCACGGGTCCAACTCCGTCGAAGACTACGCACCGTGTATGGTAATATTACACCATTTGCGGCTAACTGTACTATGCCACCTTGGGGGCTAGTAGGTATGTTACCTTGCCTCCCGCTGGTAGCTGGAACTGCAACCTTAGCGGCATATCTTGTGAGAACTCTATTGAAATGGTGTCAGCAACCTTTGTTAGCGATACTACATGCTTCAGATAGTCTATACTGTAAGCAGACTTGCCAGGCTCGTCTACACTGAACTCAACAACTGCAGGCGAATCACTTCTAATCTTAGCCTCGGCGGTTGCAGCTCCTACACCTCTTATCACGAATGTACTCTCGTCTAGAGCCTCTAACTCTACTGTATCGCCTACAGCCTCAGCATCCTTAAGTGCATTCTTGAACGGGTCTACTATCATTGCTATCCTTATTTTGAATTCTAGTTGTGCCTCTGGTATCTCGGGGACAGGAACGTCAAGGTTTAGTACACGGTAGCGCTTTATAGTTGCGCCCACGATGGACCAGGTAACTCTCTCATCGTCAACTTCTATGTCCAGTTTATCTCCCTTTTTTCCGCGCTTAATGAGCTTAGCAGTATTGGCCACGTTAAATCCTAATCGTACTTCCTCATCTTCCACCTCGTACTCTATAAAGCTCTCCGGCGGCAGCTCTATAGTTATCAGTGCCACATGTGCTGGGTCAAGCGCTACAGCCCTTACACCCTCGTTAGTTATTATCATTGTTACCTCGTCAACTATCTTCGATATAGAATCAAGCATGTTGTAGAACGATTTAGCGTCAGGGTATGATAGTCTAGCTCTCGCCACTGCCGTGTGCACCCGTGTCCTAGGTTTTCTGAGGGAAAGGGTATAAGAGTGAGAGGAGGCCGCTGCGCTTGAAGGAATGAACAGAAGGTCCGGCTATAAGTCTGCGACTTATAATATCTCAGTAAAGGTAGAGTGAACATGCAAGGGCTTAACTATAGCCAACTGCTCGAACAATGGCGTGCGGCGCGCCAGCTAATCGATGCCGCTATTGAGCGGTGGCTCATAGAGCTGCCGGAGGCGAATGCCGTTGATGCTGCCAGGTATATAGCTATGGGCGGTAAAAGACTCCGAGGATTCCTAGTACTAGAGGTAGCTAGGAGCCTAGGAGCACAGATTGAGGAAGCCCTCGACGCTGCTGTAGCTGTTGAACTGGTCCATGCAGCCAGCCTAGCTTTGGACGACATAATAGACGAGGACCTAGTGAGACGAGGAGCTGAAGCAGCATGGGTAAAGTATGGGTTAAAGAAGACTGTAATGGTGTCTAACCTACTCATACCGTTTGCACAAAAAATTGTAGCTGAGCGGTACGGCGAGGAGGCATTAAGACGCACAGTTAGGGCGTGGCTGGATATCTCCAGGGGCGAAGTTATAGACGCATTCACAGTACCAGAGCAGCTCAGCCCAGACACCTATCTTGAAATGATTAGGCTTAAGACGGGCGCACTCTTCCGTCTCGCTGCAGAGCTTGGCGTTATAGCTGCCGGGCGCCACTCCCTCATAGATGTTGCATCCAGGTACGGCGAGACTATAGGCATTATGTACCAGATAGCAGACGATCTACGTGACAGCCGCGACAAAGAGAAAGTGAAGAACGAGCCCAGCCTACAGCTTTTCCTACGGTGGCTAAATGGTGCCGGAATAAACAAGGCCTACACGACGATAAAGATATTGCTAGCAAGGGCTGTAGACTTCTCGACAAGAATAGCGGGGAGTATGCATAATTCGTATCTTTCGTATCTTCCCCGCTTTATAGTGAATGCTATGCTTGGCGGCTCCGTAGCCTAGCCTCTATTTCCCTATACACGCTCTGCGTGCGCACATAAGGGTGCAACGTATGGCTACTGGTGTAAAGCCTGACTTCGTTGTAGTAGGCGCAGGACCTGCTGGTGCTGCATTCGCGTACTACGCCTCAACCAGAGGCTACTCCGTCGCGGTTTATGAGGGGGCTGACTTTGCTGCAAAGCCGTGCGGCTGGGCTGTCCCGCTCCAGATAGAGAAGTACATTAAGATACCATCCGACGCTATACTTTCTGAGATAAACGGTTTCCGTGTATATGTAGACGGTAAGCTTGTGCACGAATCACACGACCAACACTGGGGCTATATAGTAGATAAGCATAAACTCATTAAGTCGCTTCTTGAAAGCGCTACTATTCATAGGAGATATGTAGATATTGCTAGCCCTATAAAGCCGAGGATAGGCTCTACACTACTACAGGCAAGGGAACGAGTAGTCCTTGCGCCTGGCCTCATAGGTCTTCCAAACATAGCTAGCGAAACCATACTAGCTGTACAACAGATATTTAGAACGAGTAAAATGATTGATACAGACATTATAGAAATATGGTTTGATCGTAACCTTGTAGGGTACTATTGGGTATTCCCGAGGTCGCGAAATACAGTAGACATAGGCGTAGGCGGCTACGGCGACGCAGAGTCGCTGCGCTCACGGCTTAGGAGCTTTGCAAAGATGAAGCTTGGACACATAGACCCGATTACGCCCATAAGGGGTGCTAGGATAAACGTATCTGGCGTCAACGAGGATCTCTTGACTAGAAAAGTGCCTATAATAGGCGAGGCTGCTGGCTTTGTATACCCCTTGACCGGCGAGGGCATAAGGCCATCAATAGCTTCAGCATACGCGCTGTTCAACAGCATTATTGAGGACGGTAATCCTCTAGATAAAGTCAAGTCTATCGTGAAGTGGATAAGTCTACAACGTAAGCTTCTCGACAGAATAAGGGCGTCATCGCCCGAGACAAGAACAAGAGTAATTTCCGTGCTTCCGCTAGATGTTTTTACATCCCTAGGGCTTGGAGAGCTTAGTATTCGTCAGCTGTTGCGGGCGCTGCCAAGCCTACCGCGGAGCGTCGCATTAATCCTTAGGACAGTTCTGGGCTAGAAAGGGTGCGTACGGCATATACCCGTCCTGGAGCCCTAAGCGTAGTACCTGAATAGGCGATGAAGACTAGCAAACCGTGCGACCAGGTGTAGGCTGGGATGAGCTAGAGCTCTCACACAGAGCCTACACATTGCTTGTCGAATACCTCTAATATTTGGTGCAATACATGACGTATCTACACGGCCGTGAAGATGGTACCGGTCGGCTGAGAAGAGAGGCCAGGAGATACGTTACAGATGATGACGCCGGACCCGTCTCAGAGCCTACATATAGTTATCGGTTATACACCTTTGTAAACCTTCTCTATCACTGCAAACACGGTAAATAAGCGTTCGCCTAGGCATAGCTCCGACGATAATGCTAGGAGCGAGCTATAGCGCCTCAGAGGAGCCAGGGGATAATTCATCGCCCCATATAGCAGCTCTTCTACGTCCGACGGCTCTTCATCGGCCTATATGGATTGTACTGAGTGGAGGGCTTCGGCAAATCGACCCTTCTTCATCCATCATGCCTAGCTAGGTGAAGTGTACGCCTATGTCGGCCTCCACATAGCCCCCAAGAAATACTTCCGCTAAATGCTCCAGGGGTATAGAGGTTTCCATCAAACTCGCGGCATGGCGCTTATGTTTGGCTTTGCTGCTTCTCTAGGCCCAGCAACTTCTTTATGAACTCTCTTAGCTCGTCACGCCCCCTGGTATAGTATATTTTAGCATATTCGAATATCGGAGTCCTTTTCATCGCTTCGTTGAACACCTTTATCGCCTTGACATCGCCCAGCTCGAGTTCTATATCCAGACATGCACGCCATATTACATCCTGTATCTGTGAGACCATCTGAGAGTCTGTGGTATCAGCCTGATGGACTATCTGTGACTCTATAGTGCTGAAAGGCACTGTTCCATGAGTCTCAGCTACTACCCTTATCAACTTGTCTGGCGCACCTCGGACCGAGAGTTCCGCCACCATTGCAAAGTCGTGGCTAAAGTACCAGTCGCTACGAGGCCTATACCCGCCTGTCAAAGGGTCTCGCTCGTACTGATAGTATTTGAAGAGGTCATGAAGCAGTGCAGCCGCTATAACAAGATCACGGTCCACGTTAGCGCCGTAGATGCCGGTGTACACATCTATGAGTTTCTCAGCTATCTCGGTTACACCGAGCGTGTGGTCTAGGAGCCCGCCTGGGTATGCGTGATGTTTCTTGGGCGCTGCTGGACTCTCGTAGAAACTTATCCTTGGCTCTACCTTAGTGAACGTTATCACCGGGTTCTCTAGGAGGCCCAATACTATCGAACGTAGAGTCTCGTCTCCTATACTGTGGGCCTTCTGGAGCAGCTTATCGTGAACCTTTTTGGCACGTTCTGCAAACACGTCCATGAATGGTCCCCGTCTACTGTATCCCTATGGGGACTACGCCCTCTTAATACCTAAGTAGGGCATGGCGGTATGGCCTCAATAGCTATCTGCCGAGCCTTCGTCCAGGCACCGGCTCCTCCTGTATTCAGCGGTGATAGATGGACTAAGACCATACCCTATGATGAGAGAACGAGGCTACACGGCTCGGAGCTGGTGTCCATCGTCACTGAGGCCTTATGCCTCTCAGCAATACCAGCCCTCCTCACAGCCATTCTTGCCCAGGAGCAGTTGTCCCGGCTATAGCGTATTCCGTGCCCTCTCACGACTATAGTTCTAAGACGAGGGCTGTCTACATGTGTAGGTCGCCGTATATTGTAAACGGGTAAAGGGGTAGGAGGGACATACTGCTGTGGCCATGAGCTGTGTACGCCTGAGAATAGAGGAGGAGATTTTAGCCGAGATAAAGCCTTCGAGACTGGAGAGGGAAAAAGCCCGATACACTGCTGAGAAGGCAGTAAACCTGGTAAAGAGGGTGCTGCAGGACCTAGGGATAAGAGATGCTCGTGTAACCATTGAGGGGAGCTACGCCAAGGATACATGGATTAGAGGCAATCTGGACCTTGACTTGTTCATACTGCTACATCCTAGGAACTGTCTAGAGTTAATAGAGTCCAGCATAATCGATAAGATAGCCTCCAGATTATCTGCCGCTGGCTTCGCCATAGAGATGCGCTATGCGCAGCACCCATACCTCCGGATGCTAGTCAACGGGATATGGGTAGAGATCGTACCTGGATGCGCTATACCAAACCCCGACACCCCCCTCACCGCCGTTGATAGGACTCCCTTCCACCGTCGTTACGTGGTATCGAAGACGACACCGGAGATGAGGGACGAGATACGCCTGCTTAAATCATTCATGAAGGGGATTGGCGTCTATGGGGCAGAGATAGCTGTACAGGGGTTCTCCGGCTACCTTGTAGAACTCCTAGTGATAAACTATGGCTGCTTCCGGTCAGTCCTTGAGGCTGCCCAGTCCTGGAGGCCGCCCGTAGTCATAGACGTTGAGGGCCACTATCATGACCGGAGGGTGCTCGTGAAGAAGTTTAAGGACGCGGTCATGATAGTGGTTGATCCCGTGGATCCTGACCGCAACGTCGCTGCTGCCGTGTCGAGGCAAAGCCTGGCCCGGTTTATAGTCGCCTCGATGCTCTACCTTCGGGAGCCGCGTAGAGACTTCTTCCATATACCAGGGAGGAAGGAGGTACACGCGCCCGCTCCTGGCAGCGTCCTGGCTGTATACGGGCACAGAGCCGGCAACACCGTGGTAGCTCTGCTGGAGTCACCGCGTAGGCTTTCACCAGACAACATCTGGGGGATAGCCAAAAGAACCCTTAGAGCAGCCCGGAGGCTCCTTGAGCGCTGGGGCTTCAGCGTAATAGACGCAGCCGCATACGCCTCCGAGGACGGCCAGCGCTTCATAGTGCTAGTCGAGCTCGAGTCCCGGACGCTGCCCCTGCTCCAGCTCCACCTCGGGCCGCCCGCTTGGAGCACCGACAACGCGCAGAGGTTCGTAGAGAAGTACCGCAGCGACGAGACAGCTGTGGGGCCATGGATCACCGAGGACGGTAGGCTAGCCGTGGCTAGGAGGAGGAAGTACACAGACGCCCTAGAGCTTCTACACAGCCGTGTAGACGAGTGGCTACCGGGCAGCGCCAAGGGGTTCCGGGTGCAGGTTTCCACACTCCCAGGGGTCGTAGACAAACTACAAGGTGACGAGCTAGCATGGCTCCTAGAGACGGGCTACAAGGCCCCAGGCTGGATGAAACCGAGAAGATAGAGATACGTGGAGCAGTCCCCGCTGTCTGCTACCCGGACCCCGAGAGCAGCCACTGTAGACGCCTCCTCTCAGAGCTAGAGAAGGCCGGGGTCACGCACTACGTGAACTACGGCAAAGTCGAGCTGCCCGGAGGTTATCGGCTACTAGGCAGAGGCTGGGCAGGCAACGTGTTCCTAGCCCTCTGGCGGGACTCAGTGGTAGCCGTCAAGGCTCTCCACCCCCGCTCGCGGCGTAGCTCAATGCTCTGGGAGGCAGCAGCATGGGCAGTGGCAGCGTGGGCTGGAGTAGCCCCGAGGCTGCACATGTCCCACCGGCTCTTCATACTCGTCGATCCTGTCCATGGTCCCCAGCTGGCTGACATGGAGCCGGCCGCGTGTATAGAGGCCAAGCACCTGCTCCGCCGCCTCCTCTGGAAGGCCTACCGTCTTGACCGTCTAGGCATAAGGCACGGCGAGCTAGCCAGGCCCGGAGGCCAGGTACTAGTGGATCCCGTACGCCAGGAGCCGTACATAGTGGACTACGACTCTAGCACTGTGCATCAGAACCCGGGAAACCTAACCCAGCTCGTCGGCGGCCTCGCCAGGCTAGAATGGGCTAGACGCTGCACAAAAATAGGAGCAGCCGACGCTAAGCTACGCGCAACACTGCGCGCCTACAAGCACGGCCCCTCACTCCGGGTCTTCGACGCTATACTCTCCCACCTAGACCTAGGCTTGCCAGCCTAGGATGATCTCCTGGTGCTGCACAGCCCTTCAGCCCTCTAGCTCCCGGAGCCTATACTCCTCGCCCAACGGGGTGCCACACCATGGCCCAGGAACTGCAAGAAGTATGCGAGGCTATAGCACTACTAGACCCGAAGACTAGGCGTAGACTAGTCGAAATAGCGCTCGAGAACGGCTACGCAGCCAAAGACGTAGCCGCTATAATGGGCGTCAGCCCGGCAGCAGTCTCACGCTACATTCACGAGAGCCTAAGCCCCAGCACAGAGACACTATGCAAGATGATACACAGCATAGACCCAGAGACACGCACCAAGATACTAGCCGAAGCCGCACACACCCTCTGGAGAGCCCTTGAGAGGCTTCTACAAGTCCTACCACCATCGCCAGACAAGATGCTGCTAGCCGAGAGGATAGCAGACAAGGTATCGATTATATTAGCCGAGACAACATTATCAAGCAGAAGCCGAAAAAGAAATAGCATAGAACCATAGATGCACCACGGATGCCAAGGAGCGTAAGGGCATTTAAGCCCCACCCATCCACCCATTGCCCCCGGAGCCTGCCAGCCCCCAGCACTGGGCGCGGGGGTGCCCGAGCCAGGTCAAAGGGGGCGGGCTTAGGACCCGCTGGCGTAGGCCTGCGTGGGTTCAAATCCCACCCCCCGCACCACGTTCTCACAAAATCTCTCAAACACATATACGACGTCCAGCCTCTAGCACAGAATTACAATCCTCTAGAGGGCTACTGTATGTTGCAAAACATACTACTTGTACATCAGAGCGGAGTGCACAATACATGGGTTAACGGCCTTTCTCTTCGTAGCTTTCCAGCACGCGCTTGTAAACGGCTAAGAGACTGTCGGCTGAACACTCGTCTACAGTGAGCTTTATATTGTCCTTCAGTATGCTGCACTCTGCCTCGATTATCTCCTTCTGGGTCTTCCCGGCGTACTCCTCGAGAAGCTTCCTGTTCAGCTCTATGAACGCATGGCCCCACTTGAACACGGAGAGTATTCTTGCTGCCTCGTCCCTAAAGCCTGTTATGTAGAGGGCTGCTGCTAGCGCCTCAGCACTGCTGAGCAAGAAGGGCTTCCCGTAGTTCACGGGGTTCGCAGCAAGTAGAAGCGGGAGTCTCCTCTTGACGCCGGGTATTCGGCCGAGGATCCTAGACACCTTGCGCCAAGACCCGTCTATAACGCATAGCCCATTGGTCTCCAGGATCCTCCTATCCGGCCCCGAGACAGGAAATGGCGACATGGGGTCCAACACTATACTACCGCGGCGTGGCTTTTTCACCTCGGCTACTAGCCCGAGCCTTATGAGCTTGGCTACCGTATTGTATTTCGGGTTATCGTGCCTAAGGTACACGGTGTAAAGTCTTATGCCAAGCCCGCCTCTTGCGTGCATTACTGCCTACACCGTCCAGCCGCCACCCGGTTCCCGGTGCACCGCTAAGCGTCAGCCCGGGGGCACCAGCACTGCATGGTAGCCGGGGATGCTGGAGCGCCTTCTATATACCTGCCCACTAGCTGTATTAGCCCCTGGCTCGTCTCCCACTATAGGGCCACAAAGGGGTGTAGTCCATGCCCAAGGCTGTTATCCTAATAAATACCGAGATGGGGGCCGACGAGGAGATATTCGAGACACTGAAGAAGCTGCCTGAGGTGCGTGCAGTATACATGGTGTATGGTCTCTACGACATAGTCGCTATAATAGAGAGCGACGACATGAGCAAGCTAAGGGATATAGTGTACAAGAATCTCCGGAGCTCGCCAAGAGTCCGTTCGACACTCACCATGATAGTCGTAAGAGACCATGAAAACTTCTAGCAAGACGTCTAGCTCTCCCAACGCATTTCATACTATAATTGTTTTAATGCTGCACACGTCCTGCATGCTTTACCGCAGCCTCTCTACGCCATCCCTGCTAGGGCATTCCCGCTGGTGACGGCTAGCTGTACTGGTTGAGAACAGTGTCCTAATTGCATTACAACATTCTACTCGATCGCCTCTACAGACATCTCCTATTAGGCTACAGCTCCTCCTGACAGGCTACTCGAGGGAGAGGCGAGAACCCGTTGATAGCCGCTGTAGGCCTTGACAGCTTTGACACGTCGTTCGCGGGGTGTACTACTCACCTTGCGTCGATCGCGGCTCGTCGAGCCCTAGACGAAGGGCTTAGCCTAGCTGACTACCCGTGGCTTATTCGCCTAAATCCCGCCGTGCCATGGAAGACGAGGGGCAATGGCGCTGTAGCACTACTATTCAGTGTGGATAGTAAGCGGGAGCTAGAGCGGCTAGCCAGGCTGCTACACAATATGGCCCAGCTCTACTCTGTTGGCCCCCAGGGTAAGGCTGCATACACACTACTACTAGTAGAGGAAGCCGATACGCTGCACGGGTATCTCTCCTCGAGGCCAGAGTGCCTAGAGAACCTCTACAGGAGAGCCGTCCACGAGGCTGTACCGCTCCGTCTAGCAGAGAAGTGTCTAGGAGAGATCGGGAGCAGGGTCGTAGCACTGCATGGACGTGGTGCACGCGGCCTAATAGGTTCCCTCGCTGCGCTAGGAGCCTCTCTCGACGACTTCACGTTCGAACTCATCGTTTATAGGAGGCTCGAACGCTGGCCCCACGAGCGCAGTATAGACGAGGCTAGTGTGATAGAGTTCGACATCCGTACACACCCATACACGTTCATGAACTACGACTACGTGCAGAGAAGAGTGCTCATACACCCGCACGGATACGACCCG
This sequence comes from Pyrodictium delaneyi, assembly GCA_015661645.1. Lineage (GTDB taxonomy): Archaea > Thermoproteota > Thermoprotei_A > Sulfolobales > Pyrodictiaceae > Pyrodictium > Pyrodictium delaneyi_A. The sequence goes on along the minus strand of DQVR01000094.1, from coordinate 667 downwards.
GTACTCTACGGGGTCCGCGGCGAACAGCCCAGCATACTCCTCAAGGCACTCGAGATTATAGACGCTGGCGAGGAGCCCAGTCACTGGGCACTCTTCCGCACAAACCAGGCCACTAATGCACACCTCCAGAGGAAGCCTGTCTCCCGCATAAGGCCCTACGATAACCCGGTTGTCGTAGGCCGCGTACACTCCGCTAGGAGGATTCCCGGCGGACACGTCATAGCACGGCTCTGCGATGAAACAGGCTGCATCGACACAGCATTCTACAGAGAGACGGGTATACTCCGCAAGATAGTCCTCCGTCTAACGCCTGGCTCGCTAGTGGAGGTCGGGGGCCAAGCGAAGCCCCACCGGGGCGCCCTAACGCTAAATGCCGAGTACCTATGTGTACACGAGCCCGGCACCACAGAGGGCCCGTGCAGCGTACAAGAGCAGAGTCTACTCGGCTGCTACACGCCCCCACTATCCTCGTTCCACCACCTCATGCGGCCACCAAACCGCCGCCCCAAAGCGGAGAAGCCCTCCCCTCCCACAACACCCTTAATAAGCGACAAGGTTTACATCTAGGTAAACAACCCCTCAACTTCCACTGGAGCCCACCAGAAACCCACTACGGAACACAGTGACGACACTCTACCCAGCCAGAGCTATAGCAGAAGCCCAGGTC
>DQVR01000023.1 GCA_015661645.1 Pyrodictium delaneyi | reverse complement strand
GCATAGTGGCTGCATAAACGTGACTGCGGTTCAGAAGTATGAGATAGCGAGAAACAACTGAGATACACGCTCGGAGAATCGAGTTGGAGGGTAAAAGACTCCATGAGGACTGTGCATGCTGTATGGAGTTCGTAAAAATTGGGCGCTAGCAGGCGGCATTACTTCTTCTTTATCTCAACCTTGGCGGGCTTTACGTCCATTACTACGCCGATGCCTACAGTCTTGCCCATGTCTCTCATGGCGAAGCGGCCTAGCTGTGGGAACTCACTGTACTTCTCGATTACCATTGGCTTTATCGGCTTGAACTTCACTATGGCAGCATCGCCCATCTTTAGGAACTGCGGGTTCTTCTCCACTACCTGGCCAGTCCTCGGGTCTAGCTTGGCCTGTATCTCAGTTATCCTAGCAGCTACACTGGCGGTGTGAGCATGTATTACTGGGCTGTAGCCTACTGTGACAGCGCTGGGGTGCCATATGATGAATATCCTCGCAGTGAACTCCTCGGCCACTGTTGGTGGTGTGTCTGGGTGACCAGCTACATCGCCGCGCTTGACATCCCTCTTGGATATGCCACGGACGTTGAAGCCTATATTGTCGCCGGGCTCAGCCTGCTGTATTGGCTGGTGGTGCATCTCAATGCTACGGACTTCGCCGACCACGCCCGGCGGCATGAAGACTACCTTGTCGCCTACCTTGAGTACACCGGTCTCAACACGGCCTACTGGGACAGTACCGACGCCGGGTATGGTGTAGACGTTCTGTATGGGTATCCTTAGCGGCTTGTCTACCGGCTTCTTAGGCGGCTGTATGTAGTTGTCTAGAGCCTCTACTAGGGTTGGGCCATTGTACCAGGGCATGTTGGGGCTGCGCTCGATGAGGTTCTCGCCTGTCCAGGCAGATACCGGTATGAAGGGTATCTGGTCTATCTTGTAACCGAGACCTTTCATGAACTTCTTAAGCACGGCTACTATCTGCTCATACCTCTCCTTGCTGTAGTTCACGTCAGGAGCGTCCATCTTGTTCACAGCCACTATTAGCTGGTCGATACCCATCGTCTTTGCTAGGATGAGGTGCTCACGGGTCTGGCCCTCAGCGCTCATACCGGCCTCGAACTCACCCTTCCTAGCGGACACCACTAGGATGGCAGCGTCTGCTTGACTAGCGCCAGTGATCATGTTCTTGATGAAGTCTCTGTGGCCAGGGGCGTCAATAATTGTGAAGTAGTACTTCTTTGTCTCGAACTTTACGAAGCTTAGGTCGATTGTTACACCGCGCTCGCGCTCCTCCTTTAGCCTATCCATCAGCCAGGCGAACTTGAACGACTCCTTACCCTTCTTCTTGGCCTCCTCTTCTAGTGTCCTCAACGTCTTCTCGTCGACGAAGCCTAGACGGAATAGCAGGTGGCCTACTAGCGTGCTCTTACCGTGGTCTACATGGCCGATGACTACCAGGTTTATGTGAGGCTTCTGCTGGCTCATGAGCCTTCCCCCAGTACCTTTCCTCTTTGCCGGAGAGGCTGCTTTGGGAAACGCGTCTTATAAAGGTTTAGTGAACGGTATCTACAGAGTATTACTTATCACTACCTGGAGCTTAGAGCGATCCTCTCTATCTCTTCCTTCTTGCGTACAGCGAAGCTCTTCGGATCGCCCTCAGCGGCCGCTATTAGCTCGTCTGCTAGACACTCCTCTATAGGCTTAGGGTTGTTGAAGGCACACATCCTGGCACCTTCTGTTAGGTGCTTTAGTGCTACGTCAACACGGTGCTGCGGTGCCACGTCAACGGCGACGAAGTAGGTTATACCACCGTACATTATCCTTGTGACGTCCTCGCGGGGCGCCGAGTTCTCTATAGCGCGTACGAGTATCTGGAGCGGGTTCTCGCCGGTCCGCAAGTGTATTATCTCGAAAGCCTGCTTTACTATATTGTAAGCTAGGTGCTTCTTACCCATGTTGCGGCCGGGGCGCATTAGTTTGTTTATTAGCCTCTCCACTATCGGGACCTCTGACTTGCCGAAGCGGCGGTGCTCGTGCCGGCCACCAGTATGAGGCAGCCAGACCGGCTTGAGGCTTATATAACGCTTGAGCCCAGGATCCCTTATCTCAATGCCCTCGAAGCTCCACTTCCCGAATAGCTTGATGTTAGCTGGGTCCATGCCGACTGTACGAGTCTCCTGCTCTACCGCAGCCATCCGGTGTCCCCGGTACACAGGCGCCCAGCTACCCGGATAAATTTAGGCTTGCAGTCCCCATAGCCGCAAATTAGGAGATAAGCCCTAGAGCACCTAGATAGAGTAATAGAGCTTAACACGTGGGCACTATCTGGAGGGACCGATAAGCCATGCCTCCACCTCGTTCCAGCGATGTACTCCTAGAAGCGCGCAGCGTAACAGCAATGATAATACCAAACCCACCCCATATACCAGTTATAGTCCTCGAGCTAGAGGATGGCCGCGAGTTTACGCTCTATAATGTTCCCTTCGAAATAGTCCAGGCACTGAACAAGCTCGAAGAGGGCGAAGACATGTCATCTCTAAGTAGTCGGCGTGAGACGGTATTTGACGTTCTCACGGACCTCCGATCATTTATAGAAGAGCTAGGCAAACACTTAGAGCACGTTGTCATAGACGAGATAGACTACAGTACCTTCCTCTATACTGCAAAAGCTAGCTTCAACCTAGGAGGACTCTACATGATAAGGAGGATGGTGCCCAGCCACGCTATATTCCTTGCACGCCTTTTCCAGAAGCCTATATACGTGTCAAAGAGGCTAGTAGACGAGCAAGAAGAGTACGAAAGAACCGCTAGAGAAGAAGGAGAAGAAGATATTCAACCGTAGTTGCTCTATAGAAACATAATGCTAGTTCTCCAGACTAGCCAGCATAACTGATACGCCACAGTCTTAGACGGCCTCTTCACTAGCTCAGGGACCCTACAAGCCGTAGAGAATAGAGAACGGTAAGCCAATAGGTAATACGCGGAGAGAAGCCTCTCCTTTAGCTAGCAGAGGTTTTGGCTAGACAGGGACTAGACTGCTAAACAGCGTGTATATGTCTTACTCAGCGCTGTGGCTTCTGTTTACGGCCCTCTAGTATAGCTTTCAGCGACACACCATTCACTGTGACTACACGGTAACGCACGCCTGGAATGTCACCCATTGAACGGCCGCGCGGACCACCTATACCCTCTATGAGTACCTCATCGTGCTCATCTACTACTAGGAGGCCACCGTCGCCCGGCACGAACGCTGTCACTACACGACCATTCTTGATTAGCTGGACACGTACACACTTACGCACGGCAGAGTTTGGCTGACGAGCCTCTACGCCAACTTTCTCCAATACTATGCCGCGGGCCATGGGCGCTCCTTCTAGGGGGTCGTACTTCCTCTTGAGGCCTAGCATGCGTATCTTGAACTCGCGTTCGCTCCAGCGGAACTTGAGCCTTTTACGGCGCAGCTTACGCGCCGCGAATAGACCGTTGGGGGACTTCTTGCCGGTCACGGCCCCGTACACCCTCCTCTAGGCCCGACTCCCATCCACTAAGGCGATGGTGTCTGAGGGGGTTATCTTATTTTTATCTCGTCTATGTCGTAGTAACGCTTTAGCACTATACGTGCTACTGATACCTTGCGGCCTCCTTTGCCTATAGCACGGCCCTTGTCGTTAGGGTCTACTGTCACGTAGAGTATTTTCCTCCCGTTACGCTGGGCTACGCGTACGCTTAGTATCCTAGCTGGCGCGAATAGATTCTTTACTAGACTTTCCAGGTCATCGGCGAACTCCACTACCTCTATCTCCTTGCCTAGAAGCCTACGTAGCCTGTTTATGTTGGCGCCGCGCCTGCCTATAGCCTTGCCCGCGTCGCCGGGGCGTACTAGAAATATCACGCGGTTGTTCTCGCCATCTACTATACAGTCGCGGGCTATAGCGCCCGTGAGGTCCTGGAGAAGCGCCATATAGCGCATTTCTTCGGCTGTCAGCCTTATATCCACCAAGGTGCTCTACTACACCTCCATCACTGCTGTGTCTTGCTTCTAGCTGACTCGATTAAGTCAAGAATGCGGGAGCTGCCCGGGTCGAGGATTGCTAGACTTGCCACTGTAAATGGCTTACCGCAGACCGCTCCCAGCTCTACACTGGTACCCGGGTAGACGTAGGCGGGTATACCGCTGAGCTTAGCATAGTAGAGTATGTCATTACGCAGCTCTGGCGGCGCGTTAGCAGCCACGATAACAGCCTTAGCCTTTCCTATCTTCACATAACGTAGTGTCTTTCTCGAGCCAAGTATCACCTTACCCGTCTTGAGGGCGTTTACTAGCTCCTTCTCGATATCTGTTACCTGGACCGTGCTCACTAGGCCTCACCCCGCTGCCCGGCCTCAGGTGACTGAGCCATAGCTTTTGCTATCCGGGACGGGTTCATCCGTACCTCTACCATCCCTGTGCCGACCCGTACCACACCACCCACTATAACAGTCTCGGTCACGCCGAGTAGCTTGTCTACCTCTCCCCGTGCCGCTGCTGCGAAGAGGTTCTGCGTAGTCATCTCGAACGCTGCTCTGGCTAGCGGGCTTGGCTTCTCG
>DQVR01000058.1 GCA_015661645.1 Pyrodictium delaneyi | reverse complement strand
TACGCGGAGTAACGGTAGAGTTCTATGTATCCAGCGACGTCTTCTCTCCCAACAAGGTAGACACGGGCACTAGACTGCTAATAGAGCACGCAAGGGTGCCGGAACAAGGTACGGTCCTCGACCTCGGCTGTGGCTACGGAGCCATAGGCATAACCCTCGCCAAGGCGTACCCCAAGCTACGCGTAGTAATGGTAGACGTTAATCCTCGCGCGGTGGAGCTGGCAAAGATCAACGTCCGGCACAACCAGGTAGAGGACCGGGTCACCGTACTCCGCGGAAACCTCTACGAGCCAGTAGAGGGCAGGGTGTTCGATGTAATCCTCTCTAACCCGCCACTAGCAGCCGGAATGGCTACCGTAGAGGAGATAATACGCCGTGCACCCCAGTATCTAGCCCTCGGCGGCATGCTACAGTTAGTCATGAGGAAGGGGGCCAACCGCGCACTAGACCTCATGAAGAAAATATTCGGAGACGCGCGCGTAGCCCTTAGGAAGAAAGGCTACACAATACTCTACGCCAAGAAGGCATGAAGAACCCCCGCCGGGGAAAACCAATAACCCTCCCTCTTCCACAGCCACCTCTAGACCGGGAACCCTCTGGGCGCCGGGGTGCCCGAGCGGTCTAAGGGGCCGGCCTGGAGAGCCGGTGGCCGCACCGGCCGCGCGGGTTCAAATCCCGCCCCCGGCGCCACACACTTCCTTCATTATTACATAGTTCTCTATTCTTGTACTTTTACTTTAAGTAGATTTGAAGTAGATTTGATAGGTGACGTCGATGCGCCCGACTGAGGCACCCTGTACGTACAAGTAGTAATGAGGCCCCGTTTACGGATGAGCCACTTGCCGTGCACCCCGGCTTCATTTCCTCCCGGGGCTGACGTGGATTCGAATATAAGGGTGCAACACCCAAGCCTAGTATAGTACTTCCTCCGGGAGATATAACTGTGGTCGAGTACGCGTATGTGCCCGGCTGGGGTTTCTGTAAGCTGCTAAAGGAGATTGAGGCAGGGTTAATGGAGAGTCTGGGTAGCGAGGAGGTGGAGGAGCTGCTAATGTTATAATGCATGCAGTAGCTGGCTCGCAATCGTCGCGAGCACTAGTGCTCACGAGACGGCAGATTACCTTCTCGCGTGTATCACAATCCAGGTCCACCTCCTATATGCATCCAAGAGTAACCTCGATATTCTTTATAAAGAGAATACATAATATCTACCGTTCGTTTTGATAGTACTGGTTAGCCTTCAGCGAGTGCTGGTAGGCTATAGCTTCAGCTTTTTGAGAAAATGTGCTAGGCGAGTTTGTGAGTATCCTCAAGTACGGGCTCGTAGTATGGTGATAGGCAAGCCCAACACAGGAAGGGCTCGAGGACCCGCCATACCCAGCGTTTGCCACGTTCCAGATGACGTTTGCCGCCATAATCCTGGCTATACCGGCGAGCGCGCTCGCCGAAAGGACGAGGCTAGGTGCTTTCCTAGTCTTCAGCCTGCTATGTGCGACACCAATCTACGACCAAGACAGAGATCGTTATCCCCGACGAGGACATGGACAGAGTGGTCAGGATAATAGTGGAGGATGCTAGGATGGGAAGCCCGGCGCCGGTAGGATACTCGTCATATCGGTGGAGAAGGCTATAAGAGTACGCAGTGGAGGTCTTCGAGTAGGTCTGGGCAAATACTCTACTCCTCTATATACTGTTTTACTATTTCCATGAGTCCCTCATCGTCGAGTATACCGACGAAGCCGTCCACGACCTCGCCGTTCACGTATATTATAGTCGTGGGGGTGGCAGTCACTCCGGACTCAAACGCCGCCTCAGGAGCCTCGTAGGCGTCTACTTCAATCCACTTGGCTTTGTCCTTTAACTTCTCTGCCACCATGTAGAATATCGGCTTGTACATTATACACGCGCTACACGTGGGTGTGGTGAACATGGCGACGACGACACGGTTATCCTCGATTATCTCGCGGAACCTATCATAACTTGTGACGTACTCTACTACGCCCTCTTTGCGTAGCCTCTCTATCTCGTTGTACATCCTAGTATAGAAGTCTAGCTCGTCCCCGTACATGGCTACACAGCACCTCTGCATTAGGCTACGCGGGCCCCTATGCAACGGGTGGCCTTCTCAGCTAGCCTTGCACGAATAAATGTTCCACTATAACGCTGTTGTCGTCTACGCTGGAACACTGTAGCGGCGGGGTAAAGGAGCAAACATGATAGCAGCCGCCGGGAAGCACTAGTAGCAGAGCTATCCAGTCGAGACACTACACATGGGGGTCCCGGTGGCTAGGGTGAAGATCAGGCTGGTATCCCTCTTACGCGAAGCAGTAGAGGGGAGAAGAGAGGTAGAGCTAGAGCTAGGAGGTGATAAAGCTACCCTAGGAGAGGTCATAGATAAGCTCTTCAAGGAGTATCCGCGCCTCAAAAACCTTGTAGAGGAGCTTGAAGAGCGCGGTCTAGCGGTGATATACACGGTCAACGGGCGTAGCGCGTCTAGAGACACTATAGTCTCCGATAGCGACGAGATAGCTATCCTCCCGCCAGCCTCGGGCGGCTAGCCCTGACGGACGAATACGCCATAAGTGTAGCCATAGGCTACCACGTGGCCCCTTAGCCTTCCGAAGACGTTGCGCTAGGAGCTACCAGGCTCCAGCCCAAGACTCTCGACATCGAAAGCCATTACTAGGAACATGTAGCGGTGTGGACGGTCGCCACGCTGTGGGCAGGGGCTGCAGCCTACTTTGCCGAAGTCGTTCCGCCCCTATAGCCCGAGGCCCTCTACGGCCGGGTCCGGGGGCACACTCTCTGGCACCGCAGACAGTCTAAGGGGGGACATCGTAAAAGACCACTGGACGAAGGTGTCCCGCGGCACAGCCGGGTCGTAGACTAGTAGTAGCAGACTCCTCTGCTCGAGCCGGAACGTTCTCTGTAAATAGCGGCGGTGAGACATCGGCCCGCTACACGCATACTTTGCAGGGATAGCGCCTTCTGGGAAAGCCGGCGAGCCGACAGCAATGGATTCTAGGGCCCGGGCCACCAGGTCCAGCAGGGACACGGGACAGGCTCCATGTGGTCTTCCAGACAGTGTAGATGGCTGTCACGACAGCCACGGCTCTGAAAGGCAGCTAGAGTACTGCCTTTGCAGGCCGTCCCCCGGGCCAAGGCTCTGCGGCCCCCGGCGGCCCACATGTACCTCTTTAACGCGCTCTAGTATCTATTGAGCCGGGCTCCACGGCGGTATTATGGCCCTGGGGGAACTCTTGATTAGCTCTCCTCTGCTCTGCGGTGTCATCTTGGCACAGGCCTAGAGGTGTGCTATACAGGCTAGCCTAGCATGAAATGGTGTATAGCGGCGATGCCGCGAGCCTACTTTGAGACCTATGGATGTGCGTTAAACCATGCAGATACTGCTATCATGAAGAGTGTGCTAGCCAGCCACGGCTACGAGATAGTGGATAGTATAGATGATGCTGATATTAT
>DQVR01000061.1 GCA_015661645.1 Pyrodictium delaneyi | reverse complement strand
CTGGGAGGCGAGTTCCCAGAGGCATCCAGCCTTCTAGCCAACATGGTGTGGTGGGCATCTAAGGGCCGTATAGCCTGGGCCCGTATGCTCGTAGATACTGTTATCGGCAAGCTTGCTGCTGCTCTCAAGCAGGGGCCAGAGCATGTTGAGACAGTGCTCCTCGGCGAGGAGGCTCTCGCCCGCGAGATAGTCGAAGGTGTGCCGCTATTCGATAAGGCTGGGTACAGGGAGGCTCGCCGGCTCATAGAGGACAAGAAGATGGCGCCACTACTGGCAGTCCTTCCGGGGCCAGTTCCCCTATCGCTCCTAGGCAAGTTGCTGGGCTACGAGGTCATCCCCGAGGCCAGCCTAGCCGTAGTATACTCTAGGACTGCTATCCGCGTAGAGGATCTCCTCTCAGAGGCAGAGACCTGGATGACCCGCTACGCGCGGGCTAAAGGTTTCCAGGCTTCTTCCGTCGAGCATGCTGTCTCGGCGCTGGAGCACACGGCGCTAGCGTGGAGCCGGGATGGCCTCATTGTGTACGATCCTCAGGCTCTACGTGAGCTATCCGCTATAGCGGCAGATGTGGCCCGTGAGATATACGGCGACGATCCACACGCAGCCCAGCTAATCGAGGCCTTAAACCCTGACCTCTTGAGCCCGCCTCTAGAGAGATTTGATGAGCCTGTGGCAGCGCTAAGACCTGGTATAGTGGCGCGCCTGTACCCGATGGCTAGTAGCTCGCCGCTCGTAGGCTGTGCTAGGCGAACTGGCCCAGGTCAAGTAGTCGAGGTGGTAAATAGCCTATCGCTGGGCGAGCTCTCTGAATATAGTTCTAGGCTTTCAGAGTTCCTAGGGCTCGACGAGCTGCTCAAAAAACATGGGCTGAAGCTAGCAGCAGTTCCCGCGCGCAGCCTCCAGTCCCATGCCCAGGAGCTTGCGTGCCAGATGCTATCCGGAGAACCTCTAGCAATTCTCGTGCTCGAACCCGATGCGGGGCGCCGGGAAAGGCAAGTGCCAAAGCTGTTAAAAGCCGTGGCCGATATAACCGGCAGCGTAGTGATAGAGGCCGGACCAAGGCTAAGCCTCTTCGTATACTCGCTGCTCTATGGCTTCTCCGTGGCGACGACCGGGTGTCTGCCAGAGAACCTCTCTGGACACGATAGGCGTACGGTTAACCTATATGCAGATCTTCTACGCAGCCTCGTAATAGAGGTGCTGGCATCTAGGAGTAGCCAGGAACTATCTAGCATAGAGGCACGCGCCCAGGTAGTAGAGCGCGAGTATGGTGAGCTGGGCTACGCGGTTGCCGCGTTAATACGCGAAGTTGGTCTCGAGCCAGCAAGAAAGATAACGGTAGAAGTAGCATCTCTGCAGCAGCGAGCGCGTTTACTTGCAAAGAAGACTGCCATTATAGCTGGTGTTGAACAAGCAGAAGCTGCAAGAACAAAGACGATCTCGAAGGCATTCAGCAGCGTCGAGGAGATCTACACGACGCTAGAAGAGAAGGGGTACACCCTAGTCGTCAATGTCTCGTCATACTGTGGAACCGGTGAAGCTGACAGGCCTAGAGTAACGCGGCTAGTAGCATTACTGCTTGGCTTAGAAAAGCATCAGGCTGAAGCAAGCCTAGCCGAGGCCGTCTCGCTGGCGGAAAGACTAACAGCCTATGCCAAGCATATTCCCCGAGTAGGAATCCTTGGAGAAGCAGCAAAGATAGCCGAGGAATTGAAGGTTGTGGTGTCAGAGGCAGAGAGAATAGCAAAAACCAGCCCGTCTGCAGGGGCTCTAGCGGCCATAGCAGTGTCACCGATAACAGCTGTCGGGCCAAAACTTGCTGAGGAGCTTGCAGCCATATACCGGGTCTACGAAGGCCTCGAAGTCGGGCTTGACGAGTTGCCTAGTGATCTCCGCAAGAAAACTGAAGAAGCTATCGCTAGAGACCTATCCAGTATAGCCAGTCTTACCGATGCAGTCCATTATCTCTCCAAGGCGGTAGGCCTAGTAAACAAGTTGAGGACGCTTTCTGAGAAAGGCGGGGCAAGAATAGAGGAACTCAAGAAGAAGGTAATAGAGATAATAGACCGTGTTATTTCGCCCCAGGCTCCAGTTGAGCACGCCAACCGAGAGGCTGGTGAAGAGGCAGTAGTAGGGTGATACGTATGGTATGGGCTCTTGAGGGGCTTGTCCAGGAATACGAGTCGATGCTGCACTCCCAGCAGGCTATAGAGAAGACTCTAGAGGAGATAGCCGAGAACGTAGAAGCAACCATTGCAGCGTTCCAAGCTATTCCCGAGAGTCTACGCCAGGAAATACTCCATCACTTGCGAGCGGTACGGGACTACACCGCAGCCTCCAGCTACTCCAAGGCGCGCGAGGAATCGGCTACAGCGTGCCGCCAAGCCCTCCAGGCATTGGCGCATAGAATCACGGAGTTGCCCCTTGAAGCTGGAGAATGCCCAGCCGCCAAAAGCATGGAACTCCTAGTAGCGGTCATGAAGGCAGGCGGGCCACTAACGCCCATAGTGTACTCGCTCCTCGCAGCCGGAGCTGAGACGACTAGCGACCTTGTTAGGAACGCAGAGCGTATTGCAGCCCGCTGGGATACAGTAAGCAGCCAGCTAGTACAGGTCTACGAGGCTGCCCGAAAGCTAGAAGCTAGGGAGACAGCCAAGATACATGACATAGTCATACTAGTATCAAAGCTCGTAAAGTCTGATAGCCTCGACACAAGCCTAGCGCGGCTGGATACAGTAGCTATGCGGCTCACAGAAATAGCGCAGCTACTAGATACGCTAACTTCCAGCCTCGCCGACCTATCCGAGGCGCTACAAGTATGCCGCGAGTATATGGGTGACGATGCTTCCTATTGCAGGTGGCTATCCCAGGTAGTCGCAAGCATGGTGTCAGCCTATGAGTCTGCAAAGAAGCTTAGCCAAGCTAACGACCTAGACGAGCTAGGAGTAATAGTGGCCGGTGTACGTAAAGCCTACGAAAGGATAAGCAATACACGGCGTCTCGTGGAGAAACTGTCATCGAGGATAGCCTCGGCTGCAGGCATAAACCAGACAGCAGTCAGCCTTGCAGAGATAATAGAAATTGTGGCTATGGGTAGAGAGCAACTAGGCTTAACGAGGCTAGAAGAAGAGCTACTAATAGAACTAGTAGAAAAGGACGTCATAGACCTTTTAGATGTGTACAAGCGTGGTGAAGAGTATCTAAAAGCGGCACTACAGCTATGCAAGCGCAATATAGCCAGATGTAGCATAAGAGCATATTGATAATACTGCTAGGGGTACAAGATCCGTCGGCTTTCCCCGCGGTACCCAAATTCGTTGCCGGCTCAGTGGTTCGAGCCCGCTCACCCCGGGTCTTTGTAACGCCGCACTACTATGCCAGAATAGGCTCTCATTGACTGTTCCATACTAGAACTAAGTGCTCTATGGCGCTGCCTGCGGGCATGTCTCTGGGGCACAGACTTAGACCTCAGACTTCAGCCGCTTTACCAGGGAGAATGAGAGCATGTCCACAGAGCTGCTCGCCGAGGAGCTAAAGAAGATTAGAGCGTGTAGCAAAATAGTAGAGATAGAGAGCAGCGGAGAATGTTCTCTACTATACTGTGGGGATGAGGACGGTGTACTGATAGCAGTGGCTAGCTACTATGATTGGGTATACGCCAAGATGGTGGCTGAAGGCTCACTAAAGCCCCACATGTGGCACTGTAGCGAGGTATTCTACACACCATATGGACTCTACAGTTTCGCTAGAAGCATCGGAGAACTAGCCCGGAAGATAGCGGAAAAGAAGCCTATAGTATATGCGCAGACGCGGTTGGCGCTTGAGCGGCTAGCCGAGATGGAAGAATGAAAAACTGTATGCAGGGTGGTGGAGACGATGAGCGACACCCGTAGTGACTACAGGATACTAGTAGCTGAACACGCGCTGGGTATGCTCGAGTCAGTAATAAGGGCAAAAAAGCTCCCAATACCAGTCAATTGGAAAAAAGCGCAGGAGCTGCATAGCCAGACACGTTCTGTACTCATGCAGATAAAATTCAGCTTTATGCTGCCCACTATGCTGGCGCACAGCGAGCTAGCCAAAAGGCTACAAGAGTTGACACGAGAACTCGCAGCAGTGCTACTACCCCGTGAATGGCTTGAAAAGACTCAGATAGACCAGAAGACTAGGCGCACCATAGCAGAGATAAAGTACGCTATAAGGACGCTGTACGGGCTTCCTGTCAGGCTAAGCCTAGGAGACGACAACGATCCACTTTATGCGGTGGATATAGAGTGCGTCGAAGTACTTAGCGTAGCTAAGCATCCTAATGCAGACAACCTGTATATAACCCGTGCCAAAGGCGTATTTACCTACACTATAGTCACAAACATCAAGGACGTGCGTAAAGGCGACTTGCGCGCAGCAGCTATACTGCCTCCAGTCGAGCTAAGAGGACAGCTAAGTGAAGCCATGTACTGTAGCCGAGGGCGCATAGAAGCAGACTGTAGTGCAGGCAAGAGACCGCCCAGCAATGAGATAGAACGAGGCGAAGTAGAAAAGGTAGTATACAGCATTGTGAAAGGTAAGTAGCAGCCTCCTTCTAGGTAGAGTGTCGGCCCCCAGAGCTTTACGCCGCTTCATCAGCTGGGTAGGCTCTGCTGCATAAGAGCCGCTCTCAGCGAACTCGGCACTCCTCATCCATAGGGTGAGCTTCTCTAGAAGAGTATTTGCTCCACTGTATTGGCGGCTCTGGGGCTTCGGACAAGGATTGTGCTCCTCATATCAGCCCGCCGTATATCTCCTGGTCAGAGAGCGGTCCGTCCCGTGACCGCTCCTCATCGCCCCAGGTATACAACCAGCTAGCCCTCGGTACTATTGTCTATTAGCTTCCGCTGGGGCCTGCATACATAGGGCTACTGCCTTAGCCACACCCATTTGGCCGCAAAGCGTGATATGCGTTTAAACCCATAACCGGCTTTTGCGAGTCTTGTCACGACGTCTCTATAACGGCTAGGAACAGATATCCCCGCTATGAAGTCGGCGCCTAGATGCCTAGCAGCTGCTATATGGAAGCTCGACGTAGGGCCTATGAAACCGCGTAGCCGTGCTCTCTTTGCGCTAGAGAATACCAGCAGGATACGGGGATCTAGGAGGCTCGCCCCTGTAGCGACTATAATGTCGTAGTTATCTGAATCTAGGAGTAGCTGGTTTCCTGGATATACTGTGAACCCGTCTTCGCGGGCAAGGGCGCGGTGTGTAGGATTGTCTTCATAAACCACTATCTTGGCTGCTCTTCTAGCTAGTTTGCGTGCGACACCTTGTATGTATCCAACAAGAGCTATAGCCTCCTCCAGCCCCGGGTCAATAACCTCGACAACATCTCTATCATGTGTGAGGCCATCTAGTTTAGGCGACTTCTCGATAAGCATGTTGGTGGCCGCATTTACGGCAGCCAGCGCAAGGCTGGTAAGACTTGGATGCCTCCATGCGTACCGGGCTAGCTCGGAAGCAGTGGTCTCTCTGAGTATGAGTTCTTCCGGCGGGGGCTCATAGTCGCCAGAGAATGCTATACCTATGCCTTTGCCGGCTAGCTTGACGAGTGTGAATCTTCTAGACACGGCTATCTCTTCAACTCTTTCGTCGAGAAGGGGGTATTCCTTCTTCACGGCTCTTAGCGCGTCCTTCAGAGCCCTTGCTAGAGCATTATCGGCTGGGGCGGGGCTCGGGCTGCAGCGGGTCTTCATGGCTCTTTCCTCGGATCCATTCTTGTCTAGATCCGCGTATGTGTAAAGAAAAAGCTATTCCTAATGATAGCCAGCTCCATGCTCGTCACTGATGTGTATGTGGTCTTTGACATGGAGTATAGCTGCGCCGTATACCTCTGTTAGTATATCTTCCCTCAGCACGGTATGGGGTTCTCCAACAGCCACTAGTCTACGGTCAATGAGAACTATAAGGTCAGTGTGCTCTAGCAGAAGCATAGGATCATGGCTAGTCACTATGGCCAGGCGACTACGTGCTAGCGAGGCTATGAGTTCTGCTAGTTCCACTCTCCCTCCAGGATCTACAGCAGACAGTGGCTCGTCCATTAGTAGTATTGGGGGATCATTAACTAGTGCTCTGGCGATGAAGGCGCGTTGGCGCTGGCCGCCACTTAGACTGCGGAGCGGCCTAAACCATGTATCTGGCGGCAGACCTACAGCCTTCAGAGAGGCTTCCACAAGATGGTCAACGTCTTGTCTCCTTCTAGAGAGCAGTTTACCCCTGCGGCGGGCCACGACTTCATACTCTACTATCTCCCATGGTGTCACCGGAAAATGGCTAGAGGCGGTAATAATCTGCGGGACGTATCCTATATAACGTCCGGCCTTATCGGGCTTCCCTGTCGTGTCGTGGCCACATATATATATACAGCCCCTTCGGGGGGCAACTAGACCTAGAATTGTCTTCAATAGGGTGGTCTTTCCCGCTCCATTGGGGCCAAGTACCTGCACTAGGGCAGGCCCTTTTAGGCGCAGATGGCTGATCTCAAGTACTTTATTAGAATTGTATGATATATCAACAGATTTGAGTTCTATCTCTATTTCTTTACATGCATCTTGCACTGCTATACCCCCTCTTGTGCACATAGCTCGGGAAACCTTATAAGCAGTGTGCACAAGATATAGTGTTCCAGGGGGACATGCGTGGATAGGAAGCTCCTGGCAGTGCTGTTATCAGCTGGCATCACGGCTCTAGTAGCACTCTCATCCATGTATATTGTTAAGCACGTTGGCAATAACGAGCCCGACGGTGCTAAGAACGGGCTTCTCATAGTTGTCAGCTTTCCTAGCCTTAAGTATGAGGTTTCTCAACTACTCTGTAGCGGCGACAAAGTCTATGTCATAGCATCGTCTGCCGTAGATCCGCACGACTACCAGCTAACAGTAGACGATATAAATCGTGTAAAGAGGGCTGACCTCGTCGTAACTCTAGGACATGCACCCTTCGAGGTAAAGCTTAGGACACTAGTAGGCAAGGACAGACTGCTGGAGATACCAAGCATAAAGGGTATCAAGATACTCAGTAACCCTGACACCGGGACGGCAAACCTGCATATGGTTATATATGATCCACATAACTACATCATGTTTGTAAAAGAAGTTGCAGCCAGGCTAGCTGCCCTAAGACCTAGCTGTAGTAGCCACTATCTGGATAAAGCCTCGGCACTAGAAGCAGAAATCATAAAGTTTATCCATAAAGCTCCTAGGATTCACGTTAAAGCCGTAGCCTCACTCCCGTACATACAGTACGCCGTAGACTGGCTAGGAGTCGATATTGTAAAACTCCTCAGTAAAGAGCACGGTGTGCCAGTATCCCCAGAAGACCTGCAACTGGTCAGAGATCTCATAGAGAGTAGAGTTGTGGCGGTAGCCGTGGTATCAGTGTATGACGGCAGGCCAGCTACTCGTGTAGATGCTAAGCTAGTTGAATTAGCAAAAGAGTATGGTATACCAGTGGTGCACGTTCCTTCACCGTACGCGCCCGGAACGATCCCCGATAAGCTAAAACAAGTAGTAGAAGAAATCGAGACATTATCAAAGTAGCAATATAAAGGTGAGGGTATTGGTGCTAGAGAGGCCCGTGGTAGCAGGATTTTTCGTAGCCCTTATCTTAGCGGTCTTATCGCTAGCAAGTTACTCAATAATTATATCAATCTACCCAGCACTCGCAGTACTCGCCGCTGGGCTAGCCTTCGGCCTGCTAAGTGCTCTAGTTGCAGCACGGAGACTATTCTTCCTTGCCGGAGCTACTCCTCACGCAGCCCTACTTGCAGCGCTTCTGGCAGTACTAGTAGCTGGCGGTGTGAGTACGCATGCATACATGTTGACAATACTTGTAACCACAGCATTAGTATATATTACTGGTTATATGATATTTAGCGGCATAGAGCCCGACATAGCGACCTCAGTCCTAGTCTCATTGTCGGCATCCACTAGCGTCATCTTAGCATACTACGCCAAAACATCCTCCAGCGGGGCAGACATCGCCACAATAGTGTTCGGTGACCCGTTGCTCGTAAGGCCCTGGGATGCATGGATGGCTGTGGCTATATCTTTAGCAACATGTATACTAGTCGTACTAAGTTATAAGGAACAGGTATACATAGGCATTGAAAGGGATTTAGCCAAGATAACAGGAATGCCAGTATGGCTCTACGATCTTGTCTTCTTTACCCTAATAGGTGTGGTAGTGAGTGCAATGGTTCAAGTAGTGGGTTTTGTCCTAGAGCATGTTCTTATACTATTACCTGGCGCAGCTGCCTCTATGTATGCCCGCAGCGCTCGTGAAGCTATACTGTTGTCTGTCTCTTCTGCCATTATTGCTGCAGGGCTAGGACTTGTGCTCAGCCTCGTGCTAGGCATATCGCCTGCAGGTGCAACTGGCCTGGTAATGCTCTCTATCTATGTAGCCCTTGTAGCTAGATCACGGTAGGGGGTGTAGTTGTTGGCTCGAAAAAGGCGCTTCGGTGTATCGCTTCCTAGTGGTATGGCTGAGGAGCTTGACGCTCTAGCTGCTAGGCTACGAATAGACCGGTCTAAGCTCGTAGAACGTGCAGTAGCATCATTCCTAAACGAGTACAGGCACTATCTCCATGATCATGAATGTAGCGGCGTGATGATAATCTCGGGCAGCTTTGATAGAGGCGAGGTAGCATCCTTGCTCGACGAATATAGGGACATAGTAGTAAGCACTACCCATATACATGTTAATGAACTATGCACGGAAATTGTTGTCGTGAATGGTCCATCTGAAAAGATAGCTGAGATGCATACTAGGCTGTCCTCGGTTAAGGGCTGTAGTATAAGATACATTCCATTCTCCACTGTCCACGGCGTTGTCGGAGCTAGCATGAAGCACGGGTGAGGCGTTGATGGAGTTCTATCGTGCGCCGGGGCTGCGGGTACACTGGGTAGAGGAAGGCAGGATAGCTGTATCGCCTATGCCTAGGCCAGAAGACTTAGAAAGCATAGTGTCTACGTTTGGTACGGTAGTATCGCTTGCCACGCCAGTAGAGCATGTCTATAGTGGTGGCTACGACCCGCGTACACTGGAAGGCAATATTAAGCAGCTCATTTGGCGCCCCATAGGCGAATATAACGCACCTACCTTAGCTGAGCTAGCCTACATAGTCAGCAAGATCAAAGAGCCAGCTCTAGTTCATTGCTTCCGTGGCTGTGGGAGGAGTTCAACAGTTGCGGCAGCATGGCTGATAAAGAAGAGGATGAAACCTGCCTTAGTAGCCGAGTCGGAGGTAGTAGCGGCGACAGGATGCGGGGTAGAGACACTGCCGCAGCGCACAGTGCTCCAGGCGTACTCTCTGGCTGTTAGAGCTGGTGTAGCGGATTCACTAGCTAGATGGCATGACTTAGACGACCCGGTCCCAGAATATATATTGCTCTTGTCACTCGAGCTATCTCAATACCTGCCGGCTATACCCGAAGAGTTAGCTATAGAAAGTCTGGAGCAAGACACGCCCATTCGTGAGGCTGCGCGTGTCCTTGCAGATGTGGCTGACTACACAGTTGCAAGCATCTCTTCTAAAGGAGGTAGGGGCAGCATAGAGCTAGAGATAACAGTATGGGTTCCGAGAAGGTCGCACCCAGCGGCGATGAGGAGAGCTGCGCGACCAGACGTTGATAGGCTCAGAAACAGTGTTAGCAGCGTCCTTAGCAGGCTTGGCTTTCACGTAGACGTGGTATTGAATATTAAAAATCCAGATCAAGTGCCGTGGGTGTAAAAGAGTCCTAGGTTTATAGGCTAATAGAGTTCCTCGCGGCTTCTACGTAGACGCTCTAGTATAATACCGGCGGCAAGAGCAGTACTCGCTACTACTAGGTAGCCTATTAGCGGTGTTGTATTCTTCTCCGAGGCCCGGGTAGCGGTTTCTCCGACCTCCTTGGATATAGTAGTTGTGAGTGTATGCGTTTTTGTTACTGTGCTTGTTACAGTCACGGTTTCCGCGGCTTGAGTGGTGGCCGCTGTTGGTGTTATGGTTTCGTTTGCCACTGATGTTCCAGTGTTCTCGGTGGTTGTGAATAGTGTGTTGGGCTGCCTATTCCCGATAAGTGCGAGGAGTAGCGCGTAGCTTGATGCTTGAACGTAGAGGCTCAGTTTGGCATTAATATCTACTTGGGTGTCAGCGTATTCCGAGTAGAGTATTGGTAGCACGGGTGTTATATTGAGGCCTGCCAGCCTCTGCAAGAGCACCCGGAGGCTTTTCTGTGAGGCGTCGAGAACAGTTATGCCAGTGTTGAACGCTACATGGAGCTTACTGTTTATCTCGGCTAGCCCCTCAACAGTATATGCTAAGGCACGTAGTAGTGCTATCCTGTCTGCGCTGCTGGTGCTCTGCTGTATCATGGCCTTCGCAGCA
Source organism: Pyrodictium delaneyi (assembly GCA_015661645.1). Classification (GTDB taxonomy): domain Archaea; phylum Thermoproteota; class Thermoprotei_A; order Sulfolobales; family Pyrodictiaceae; genus Pyrodictium; species Pyrodictium delaneyi_A. Next base: position 6,317 of record DQVR01000061.1, on the reverse strand, counting down.
GCTATCTCCCCTCCAACGTCCGTCACGTCTACTCCAAGGGTCTGAAGATAGCTCATGGCGGATTCGGCAAAATATACATAGATCTCCACGCCTCTAAACAGGAGGTCAAAGTCTATTGGTGTACCCCCGTTGGCTTCTAGCGCAAGCCCTAGCCACTGGTCGGCGGTCAGTGCTCTATAGTACGCGTAGACTGCTGCTTGTAGGGCCTTGTCGAGTGCTTGTAATGCTTGATGGCTTGTACTCTTCTTAGCTATTTCCAACATCGTGGAGACCGTGTCAAGGTTACTACTCGCGTCAACAAGCCTAGTCATAGATGCAATGTACAGTTGAAGCCCTATATCTGTTATATTTGTTTTGCTGGCAAGAACCTTGCTCAAGGTCCTGTTTACGTGTTCAAGTAACGTTGTTGCCTTATCTGCATAGTTTTTCGTGGCATCCGCAAGTGCGGTGAGCGGGTTGTCCTTGGTGTAAGCGTTAGCGGCGCTGCATACGTAGGTCGCTTCTATGGCTGCGGCGAAGTACCTAGATGCAGCAGCGTAGAGCTTTCCAGCTGCTCTGAGGTTTTCAGCTACCTCTATATTGTGTTTAGCGTCCTCGAGTATGCTTGATAGCTGTGAAGATAGGGGGCTAGGCAGTTTAGCTAGAGCCTTCTCAGCGCATGTCATGTTTGAGTATGCCGCTTCTCGGTATACATTCATGCTCTCGTTTAGCGCCGATAAGAGCCACGAAGGGTAACTGACTGATGGCAAGCTGCTTTCGGCGAAGAGCTTGTCTCCTGTTGCTATTTCGTATGCCTCGGCTATAGTGCCTGCTTCTACTACCTTTACTCCAAGCTCTTTTCCGAGAGCAAGCACGTCAACCTTCTCGCCCGTATTGAGGTCCACGCTGTAACGCTCACCTATGGGTATAACGAATATCTTCGCGCCAGCCCTGGCGGCTGCTTCAAGCTTCTGTGGAATACCGCCCACGGGGCCTAGAGTTGTATCTGGGTCTACCATACCAGTCATAGAGAAGTCTGTGGAGATACTAGTGCCTCGTAGAGCGGCTAGAATAGCTATAGTCATTGCGCCGCTCGCGCTAGGCCCGCCTATAAGAGTTGTATTTGACTCGAGGCGGATGAAGTAGTCGTATGAATAGTAGTTGACGCCCGCTAGTATAGATGCTACGAGTGCTGCCATCCTGGCAGCTGCTTGTGTATCTAGTTCTGTTAGGGGGTCAGCCGAGAAGTATACTATCCCCTTTCCAGGCCACGCCACCGTGACTACAAGCTTAGACAATGTCCCTCTGTAGCCATGTGGTGTAGCTACGACGCCGGGTACCATGACTTCTATAGTGTTCATCCACTTATATATAGGAGTGGCTGCAGAGCTTAACAGCGATGCTAGAGTGCCTAGGATAAGTACAGATGCTAGAAAAACCGCAGCGAAGCCGCGTGTCCTCATAGCAACCTCCTCGATGGGTCATATAGGCCGGTTGTTGATACGCCTAACGCTGCATGTTCCTATCGTCTAGTGTGCTAGCCGGGTTAGCGGGGCTCGGAAGACTCCACGACGGTATTACCTTATAAGGAGTTGATTATTAGAGTATAGTTGTAGAGCTCTGCGGGGTGTGTTCTATGCTGCTAGAAGACCTTACAGCTACTAAGAGAAGAATGCTTGAAATTCTCGCTGACAAAAAGGAATGCGAAGTAAGCGAGCTAGCGAAACTGCTAGGCATAAAGGCTGCTACGGTCAAGAAATATGCTTCGGAGCTCGAGAAGCTAGGGCTAGCTACAAGAATCGGAAACACGGTAAAGATAACAGAACAAGGTCTAATACTCATCTCAAAACCTGAAAAACCCCAGGAAGACAGAGAATTACATGAGAATATGAAAGCCGAAAAGAGCCATGCCATTAGAGTCGCTGCAGCCGATGCTGTTGAACCATTCTACTTTATTAATAAGGAGGGCGGTCTAGTACCACTTCGTGTATCTAGCTTAGAGCAGCTAGCTGTTGTTGTGGTATACGGAATAGTCAAGCCGGAGGAACTGTCCTATGTAGTGAGAAACGGGTACCTAGTAGCATGGGTGAGAACTGCACTAGGAAATAAAGAACTAGCCGAAAAGCTCGAAGGCCTCAGGAGCATGGAGGATAACCAGCTGGCAAAGGAGGTGGCAAAAATACTTAAGGAGTTCATTTAGCGGGGCCATTAAAGAATAGGTTAGGATTCTAGGCTTGTGAAGCATTCAACGCGTTTTCTATATCAGTAATGAGGTCCTCTACGTCTTCGAGGCCTATGCTCAGCCTTATCAGGCCAGGCGTTATTTCAAGCCTATACTTCTCTTCCTCGCTGAGATTCCTATGGCTGCTCTCGTAGGGGTATGTTGCTATGCTCTCTGTACCACCCAGGCTTGGCGAGGGTACTATAATCTTTAACGCTTTAAGGAACTTTTTTGCAGCAACTGCGCCACCCTTGATCTCAAACGAGACTACACCGCCGTAGAGCTCGTTAAACATCCTCGTTGCAGTACTATGGTCGGGGTGACTGGGGAGGCCAGGATAATGGACTTTAACTACCTCTGGCCGCTCGGCGAGCCACTTGGCTATCTCCATAGCTGTCTCGGATGAACGTTGCATGCGGATATGGAGCGTCTTAAGACCCCTGGCTACCAGGTATGCGTCGAGAGGCTGAATTATAGTTCCCGTGAGCTTTCTCCAATCCCATATACTCTCCTTTAGACTGTCTATGTTGCTACAGAGTAGACCGCCAAGAACGTCATTGTGTCCAGCTATGTACTTAGTCATGCTTTCGACTACTATGTCGGCACCCGCTTCTAGGGGGCGGTATAGCACCGGTGTCGCAAAGGTATTGTCAACAATGACGGTGCAGTCCTTTTGACTGCACAGTTCGACTATTTCGTCTATGGGGGGTATGCGGAGGGTAGGGTTCCCGACAGTCTCTATGAAGACTATGTCTCCTGCACGTATGGAGGAGACAAGCTCATCCCATGGGGGGCCAGCGTATACGAGTTCTATTTTGTCGTTAAGTCTAGTCATTTTCTCGAGAAGTGTGCGTGTGGAGCCATACAAGAGCCTACTTGCCACTATTCTCTTTGCTCGGGGAAGCATATGTAGTAGCAAAGTTGAGATGGCAGACATTCCTGTGTTGAAGGCGAGGCACCAGTTGGCGGACTCGACAGCAGATAGTGCTTCTTCGAGTCGCATCACAGTCGGATTATTCTCGCGTCCGTACTTTATCTCCTCAATGGGTGGTGCTGTGATCCCAATGAATCTATATATGACTGATATATTTATAGGCGGTATTATATCGTCGGCCGACGGTCCTTCTCTTAGCGCGTGTATGGCTCTCGTAGCGTTATAGCGCTTCACAGTAATCACCACTTAACTCTCGTCGCAGGCCCAGCGGTTTGTGCAACCTTTATGTCCTCTACTTCGCAGCATCTACAGCTCTTTGCAACCGCGTTGGCAACTCTTATTGCGTCCTCGCGCGAGCGTGATAACGCTATAAGCGACGGGCCAGCACCGCTAATTGACACCCCTAGCGCCCCGGCCTCGAGGGCAGCCTTTATGACCGAGTCATAGCAGGGTATGAATCTCGATCTAGCAGGTTCAACTATTTCATCCTGCATCATCATATGCCCGAGTATTTGGATATCATTCTTTGCAGCTGCTGCTACAAGGAGTGCTAGTCTGCTCCAGTTTCTTGCTGCTTGATCGAGGCCTACTTGTTTGGGTAGAATCTCTCTCATAAGCTTGGTCTTGGCAGGTGCTATCTCAGCTTTAGGTATAAAGAGTGTAAACCATGCGTCAACCTCCATGTGGGTAACGTAGAGCTTACCATCCTTGTCAAAGGCCACTATAGCAAGGCCGCCGAGTAGGCTAGCGGCGACGTTGTCGTAATGTGGTGTGCCAGCGGCTGCAGCCTCGCCTCTACCTGCAGCCTCAACAAGAACGTTATCCGGCACATTTAGGTCGAGTAGTAGCTCGGCGGCCTTTACAGCGGCGGCGGAGGAGGCCCCGCTGCTCCCTAGGCCCTTCCCGGGAGGTACACCCTTATATACACGGAGTACTATGTTATGGGTCCCTATGTCTATGTTGGTGAGCTTCAATAGCTCCTCGACGGCCCTCTTAGCGGTCTCGGCTCTCCCGGCTTGGTGGGCGTACGGGCCATACACAGATTCGACAAGCACTTGTCCGTCGCCTGGCTCCAGGCGAGCTTCTACCTCGTCGTAGAACGCTGTGTGTGCTACGGCAAGCGCGTCGAAGCCTGGGCCAAGATTTGCGCTACTCGAGTAAGCCCTAACCTTCACGCCTCCGGCCAAAGCACGTAACCTCCGAGCCAGCTGGGTCGGAGTAGCCCCGGCTCTATGCCTCGGGCCTCTAGCCGCTGAGAGAGTAGCTTAAATGTGAGTTCGCTGCCGCTATGCGGAGGCTAGGGGTAGACGACGGTGCTAGGGTACCCAGTACCTCTGGCAATGGCTACACAACATCCTGACTCAGCAAGCCGGGGGTTCACGGTAGAGGAGGAGGTAGAGGAGGCTCTACGCGACCTGCTCCCACGTAGCCGGGGCGGGCTGGGCTTGGACGAGAAGATGATAGACTACGAGGGCAAGCTTACTCCGTACCACCAAGTTTCCTGGGTAGTAGAGGAGACTCTTCGCCACGGGCTACAGCCGGGCGAGGACTTTCTACTAACACCTCGTATACCATCCGAGCGCCTCGAAGACCCGGAGCGCCAAATAATGGTCCTCTGGGGCGTCCTAGTGGCCAATAAGAAGTCCATAGTTAAGGCGGGTTCACAGGCAGTCAAGTACATTATAACTCCCATGTGTTCTAGCGGTTACGAGGTCTACGTGCTCCAGCGCAGGATTCTCAAGATGCAGCGTTTGGCAGAGGAAGAGCTAGGCGTGAAGACGGGTTATATAGAGGTAATACCGCTGGTCGAGGACATGGAGGCCCTGCTGCACGTTGACAAGATACTTGAAGGCATGAAGAATGTGCTCCTCACACATCTGGGGCTACATTATAGCCACTACCGCGTACTTCTAGGAAAATCAGACACGGCGCTAGCATATGGGCATGCAGCTTCGAGTATAGCTCTAGTCTACGCTCTGTCGCGGCTCTACAAATGGGCCGAGGAAGAGAACACAAGAGTACACCCAATAATGGGCGTAGGGGCCCTTCCCTTCCGCGGTCACCTCTCGCCATGGAGTGTTGAGGTGTTCGTAAAGCAGTACTCCGGCTACTCTACAGTAACGATACAGTCTGGTATCCGCTACGACCAGGGTCCTCGTGCCGTAGAGAAGGTGGTCAGCACTCTCCTGGAGAACCTACACGAGAAGCCACGCATCCTCAGCTCCGAGGAGGAGAAGCTGTTAATAAACATAGCCAGGCTGTTCACATCAGAGTATCTCCGGTTCATACTCCGCGTAGTAGAGCTGATACCGCACATAGCGGTGTTTGTACCCCGTAGAAGGGCTAGGCTATCACATGGAGAATACCCCAGAAGTATAGAGATGAGCCTAGCATTTGCAGCAGAGAAAGAGCTACTGGCCATGAAGCCCCCGAAGAATCTCAAGTTACCGCGCGCGATATCGTATGCTGCTAGCCTCTACACTATGGGTGTGCCACCATCGCTTATAGGGCTAGGTAGGGGGCTCCAGCGGGTGGAGAGAGAACTCGGCGGCGAGGCGCTGGAGCTCTTGCTCAAGGTCCTACCGCTACTAAGACATGATATGGAGTACGACATAAGATTCTATGTACCAGAAGTGGCGATAAGTTATATCAGGGATGAAAAAGCGATGCAGCTTTTGAAAGATGATGTGTCAATAGTTAGGAGCTTCCTAGGCGGCAACACGGCAGAGCCGTCTGAAGAATACGTAGAGACCTTGAAGAGTGCGGAGCGGGCGATAAAGCTCGGAATAAAGGAGGCAGCGGAACAAGCTATAGCCCGTGCGGGTGTTATGAGAGGGAGCCTAGGCTAGACGCGTAGTCACGCCTATTATATATGCATTAACACATTATATACAGATTATCAGCCTCCGCCATACTCTGCTCATCGCGGAACTTGCTCGCCCCTAGCGAACCTCATCATCTATTCCGTGAAGACGTTGTTAGGGCCAGCGGTTTAGCAGTTTTGCTATGAGTTGTGCCGTGGACCTCTAGGTGGCTACGAGAGCCTAGCCAGGGTCTGTTAACAATATGACAGTGTAACGTAGAGCTTATAACCCCGGTCTTTCTGCATGAATTTGATGGCGGAGGCCCGTGAATGGGCCCGTCGTCTAGCCTGGTTAGGACGCCGCCCTTACACGGCGGAGG
>DQVR01000003.1 GCA_015661645.1 Pyrodictium delaneyi | reverse complement strand
CCCCGGGGAGCTGCTCTGCAACAAAGTAGAGAACAGAGGAGAATATATACTAAGAGCGGTGACGACGGCTATACTACGTGTCTGATGACAGGTGGCCGTGTCCCCAAAACGCATCCATGCATAGAGTTCGTTGGTGCACTAGACGAGGCCGAGGCTGCCCTAGGACTTGCCCAGAGCCTGCTAGAGACCTCTACGGCTAGCAGGGATGCCGGAAGATATGCTAGAGTCCTGGAATATATGCAGGTCCTATTATTCCGTGCTGGGTTCACCTTAGCTGGTAGGAGCTGCGTAGACATGGGTGACATTAATCATATAGAGGAACTTATAGACGAGTTATCCGTCTTCATAAAGCCTCTTTTTACGATTAATGGCGGCCATCCAGCAGCTGCCGCTACATCTTATGCAAGAGCTGTCATACGGAGAGCCGAGCGCTCATTATGGCGCTGTATAGAGGCTATTGACGGTGACATTCCCGAACAATATAGGATAGTTGCTAGGCTTCTTAACAGACTTAGCGACCTAGCATATGCGTTGCAGCATGCTATAAATGCTGGCTTTGGTGTGCATGTTAAGCGTGTAGACTGTAAAAGTAAGAGCTGAGTCTAGGGCTCGTTCCGAGCTGTGATTTACCCTTGGTTTTGCAATTATGTTTATACGCTGGCATTACGGTAGTTGTTTCTGTTGTAGAGGGCCGGTGAAGAGCGATGGGCGGCCAGACCCTTCGACCATATGCGGGGATGAGGATACATTGTAGCGCTGAGGCTTCGTTATTGCCGCACCTCTGGAGAGGGGTCGGGAGTGCTACGGCTAGCAGCGTATAGAAGGGGGCTGCCCCTTACATCAAGCGTCGACGCCATTATAGTTGTGGGGTCGCCACGTGAAGCACGCGAAGTAGAGAAACTCGCTGGTCTAGGGCATAGGGTTTACAGTGTCCCAGGTAGGAGAGATGACCATTACGTTGCTAGGCTTCTTTCTATGTACTCTACTAGTGTCGAGGGGCACCTGGTTTACCACGGTAGCGGGCTCTACATAGCGGGGATCGGTGGAAGAGAGCCGTTAGCGAATATAAAGTCTCTAAATATGGAAATAGAGAAGCAGAGGCCGAGCATGCTAGTTCTGGTGAGCGAGTACCCTCCGCATGGACTCTTTGACCGCTCGCGTATAGGTGTAGATCGCGGCCTCTTTGAGGTTAGTGATGCTATAGCCGCGTGGATGCCTAGAGTGGTGGTGCTAGGAGACTGTTATGGTCCGGGTGTAGTTCACGTAGGTGGCATACTGTATGTGTGTCTCGGCTCTCCCAGGTGTAGAGCGTACATAGACTTTATCAATGGTGGGTTCCACGCAGAGATGCTCTGCAAAGGCTCTAGCTAAGGGGTTGTCTCGAAGGCCTTAGCACACGTGATTTATGGAGGGTATAGAGCCGTGGCAGGCTACGGTGTAGGCGAGCTGTTTAGGCTTGTACTGGCCGAGAGAAGCGAGGAGGCCCGGGAAAGACTTGCAGCAGTGTTCCTTGAGGACGTGGAGCAAGGGCTTGAGGCAATAGCTAGGAGGGTCAGTGGCGAGGCTTTACCAGATACCATTGTTGCCAGAACTGCTCTAGAGATTGTCCTTGCCGCAGCCGCCTATGCGTGGAAGGAGGGGAAACGTCTACGTGTAATGGCTTCTAGCGAGCCCATACCCGGATGGAGGCCGCTCAACCAAGTACTCGCCGTTATAGAGGAGAACGGTATAGTAGAAGTATATCGTCTACCGCTAATAGCCTCGGCAAAGTCCACGGCACGGGATATAGCTAGGCGCGTTGCACGCCTGGTTAAGGGCATATCGTCAAGAGTCGTTGACGTGAGCGACGCGCCACCCTACATTGTCGCAGGCCTATATACTGGTGGTGTGCGAACAATGACTGTGCTTGTAGATCTTGGCCACATAGCTGTCTTCCAGAAGTTTGGGTTCTACCAGGCACTCTAAGCCCTGTTTACAATAAGTCCTAGCATCATTAGGACAGCTTGAAACACACATGCCATAGCTACACGCCTTATGGTTTCGGGCTCGGTATCGACGAGATAGGCGTATATAACCTTGTTTAAGACGCCCGCAGTCGTCGCCGCTACTGCAAGGCGTGCTAAGTCTATTGCGGCGAGCTCCCCTATGGAGAATAAAGCGAGTATTGTTGCGCTACTTGAGACAAACCCCCCTGCAATCGCTACTAGCACGAGGCTAGCTATACTGCTGTGCTGCAGCAGATATGATACGAAGGTTATTACGAGATAAAGTATAGTGCTCTTAGCGGCTGTAGTGAAGCGTAGTGGGTTCTCTATCCTTATAGCTGTTATAGATGCGCCTGTCCGTAGAGAATGGCGCCAAGAAAGGAATGCCAACACCATAGCCGCTGCTGCAGCCACCAAGAGCGGTGCAAGGTCGCTAAGCTGCAGGTACCTATTGCCTACCAGGTACGCGGCTGCGATAGCTATCACGGTGTTGCGTAGTATCATTGCAGAGTTCGTTAATACGGCTATGTGGAATGCTAGCTCGCGCCTTAGGCTGGAGGGAATAAGCGTCAGCAATGCCATTAGTGTAGCTTCGCTGTTCGCTAATCCTCCAAAGAGAGACGCATACGCTATTCCCTCGCCACCCTTGATGCGTGCCATAATATAGCCTATATATGATGTTGCTAGTACTAGTGCAAAGAATAGGTAAAGACTGCGAAGACTAATCCCATAGAACTCGTATTCAACCATAAATAGCAATGGCCCTATAACTACTAGTATAACGCCGAGCTCTAGGGCCCATAGCAGCTCTTCATACCTTATTCTGCCAACCATCCTCTCTGCTGGCAGCTTGATAGCCAGGATAAACGTAGTGAGAACTGCCACACTAGCAGCCAACAGTATCTCGCCCAGGCCAGCGAGCAACCCTACTGCAAAATCAACCATTAGCACAACTATAGTTGTTATCCCAGCCATTCTTACTACAAGGAGCCTATGAGCCGAGAATATTGCTGCAATTATTCCAAATATTATAAGCAGTACGGACACATGCGCACTGTCTAGAAGGCCACGGCCCCATAGGACACCTATCACTGCGGCATATACAGCTACGAGGCTGAAGGTACGTATCCCCGGAAACTCCTTCACAACGAGCTCCTCGATGCCTATACCGCGTTGCCTTCTTCTGGCCAGTGCTGCCCTAGCCTTCTCACGCTCAATACCTATAAGCATGCCAGAGAGGAAGGCAACGACCACTCTACCTAGAAGGTCAGCTTCAACCCCGTCCGCTAGGCCAGAGGCCATCAGCAGCCACCACAGAGCCTTACCGAGAGCCGCATAGGCTACTACTTATAACCTAGGAACTCGGAGACAGAATTATACACTAGCCGTATCTCCAGAGCGGAGACCCTTGCTGCTGCACTGCCTAGTAGCTAAGATCATCATAACCCGCTGCCATCTATAAATGGCTGGGCTAGAGCTGCATCAACCCACATAATTTATCATAACATAGGTAATACAGTACAGGAATCACGGGAATCACGGCCCTGGGACGCTAATGCTGCCTACTACGAGAATTAGCTCAATACTCGTATGGAGGTACATTCTAGTCGGAGGGCGGTACTAGCCGACAATGATGAACAGCCGGCGTCGTGGAGGTTTAAGTTCTAGGCTACGGGGTTCTAGACTATCTTTCTACGTACTCTTATCTCTATTATGGGGACGAGTCTTCTTCCTCGCTGTATGCTATCTATACTTACTCCTACTAGCTCTACACCGTCTTGAAGTCTATTAACGAGAGCGTTATAGACGTCTACAGCCTTACTTATGTTTGGGCCCTGGCCACGTATAGTCACTTCGTCGTAGCCCTCGTTGAATAGAAGTATCGCCGCCAACACATAGTCGGTGACAGGTTTCTTTCCGATAATAACGACATTCTCTTCAGCCGCCATGGCTGCTTTCACCCCCTTCCACACGCCACTGCAAGGGCTACTCATTAAGACACTTTAAACTACTCGCCTCGTTCTCTAATCCAGTCGTTAGGCAGGTAGTCTAGATACAGTCATCTACGCTAAAATACCGCGTAATATTCTGAAATCCTTAAAATCCTTAAACAGTGGCTATCGTGAAATCAACTGCACTATCTCATCAAAACACTTCTTAGCCTTCTCGACCGCTTCCACTATATCGCCCGTTTTTGCATCAAAGCTACAGAGTATAGGCGGCAATGCGGCTGGGTCAACTAGAGTTGCATTTTTACAATATTTGAGCAGTATGCTCCTCTTACGCGCCTCCCCGAAGATAGCGCCATCTCTGCATCTCTTGTAGAAGAGTATCCTATCACCTAATCTGGTGTATGCATCAACACCCTCTCGTAGAGTCTTTGGCTCTACCCTACCCTTTGCAGACGCCTTTACCTCGAAGCTTGCCGTGTCGGCGTAGTGGTTTACGAGAAGCTGTACATACGCTGCTTCTTTTACAGGTACGCGTATCACTACCCTTCTAGCTACCTCGTCGTGGTCTATTACTGTAATCTGTTTGTTCTCCATTATGTTGGCCAGCAGACTAGCTATTGAGGCCTCTAGTTTTATATGCATTATTAACGTTATAAACATGTAGTAGCGTGGCATGACTCTATGGCCCTCATATCGTTGCTCCGTTACCCTCCCGGATCACGGCTAGGCTCCTCAGTCGGGGATAACATCTTCATCCCTTTTTCCAAGGCGTTAAGAGCGGTAGGCTGAACGCTTTTCATCATCCATGCCTTGCTGTGTCTAGGTCTATCACCTTTATATGATGCTGCTCTGCAACACGGACCCTCATCACGGAACTGACGTTCCTCAGCAACTCGTGGCGTTCTTCATCGCAGCATATGGGATTATCGCCAGTTTGCTGCTTATACACCTTGTCCATATAGATAGGATGATGCAGGACTACTCCATACATACTTTATACACAATGCGTAGTGCTTATCTTGCTCGACAAAAGGGTCTACTTCATCTAGAATATTGGGTTATTCATTTGTATCTTCTGTATTAAGGTTGCCGCGTTAAGCACTAGATACGGCACTATGTCTCGCGGCACGTACTGGTACTTGGGCGGCTGGCCTTCGTAATAGCCAGTTAACGGTACTACCTTTAACTCGTAGATCTCGCTAAACGGTATCTGCTTTATAACCTGGTCTGGCTTCTCTATTACGTCACCTAGCCTCACTATGGCGTGTATCAGGCTTCCTGTCTCGTTCTTAACCAGCAGCATGTAGAGGCTGTCTTTCACCGGCGGATCAAACGATGAAGAGAACTCCTCAGAGCGTACTATCTTTGCTGCATCTTCTACTAGAGCCCATCTCTGCTCGCCAGTATCCACGTCTATAAAGCTGAATACCCTGTACTGCGACGAGGGCTTACGCATATCGCGCAGCTTTGCCTCTATGAGGTTTAATGGTAACCCTAGGGCCTCTACTAGCTCTTCAGCAGTAAACGCCATACCTTTGAGCGTCTCGGCTATTAGCTCGTCTACGTCGCTTATCCAGGGCCTTTCAGGTATCTCTTTGGCCACTATCCTCGCGTAGATGCTTGTCCGACCATGGTTTATCTTTAGCTTTACACGTCCCTTGCGAAGCCCCTCTAATAGCGCCCAGGCTGACTCGGGGTCAAAGTACTCTTGTAGTGTCTGTCTGATGACTTCCTCATAGACTAGTATGTCGCTTTTGCGTAGTTTCCTGGTTATGCCGAATACGAGCTGTATATTGTGAGCTACTTCGACGAAGAACGGTGATCTGCTAGCAGCCTCCCATACCCTTTTCATGAACTCTTCTCTATCCATGCTTGTAAGGAACTCTATAGGGTCAAAGTCTACCGCGTTTACTGGGAGGCTAAAGCCGTAGTGCGATATCCTTGTATAGACGTCTGAGCTGTCACGGTACGCCTCAAGCATTACCAGGTACGCTAGTGTCCTGAGGACTTTCTCCGGCGCAAGCGTGACTAATACTAGCTCGTCTGGCATTCTCTCTACTATTATACTGTCCCTGCTCGGTGGTGGGTACTTGTACTTCTTTATCTCCTCCATGAGTTCGCTTAGCGCCTTGCGAGCATCCTCAGAAAGTACCAACCCTTTGGGTAGGTCCAACGAGCCACGGTGCACTTCGTGTATTATCTGCTCGAGCTCCGAGAGAACTAGTCTCGACGCTATTGGGCCCTGTCCCTTCCAGAATGGAACCGCCGTTGTTTCTCCCTGCGACTCGGTGACCACTACCTTGTTAACATGCTCGTCTATGTTTATTACTTGCCAGTTTCTACCCGCTAGCCTAATTACGTGGCCTATACGAAGCATCCGTATTACGTAGTCAGAGTCTAGTTCGCCTATAGTCTTTCCATCAGCTGTCTTCACTACGTATGTCTTCTTCTCACCCATAGTTGTGAAGAACTCCGAGAAGTTATGTACCCACCAGCTAAACCTGCTATCTCCTGCATCAAATCTCCATATCCTGTAGAACTGGGCACCACTGGATATCTTACCGTCCTCGTTTATCTTTATCATCTTGTTCTCCGCTAGGTACTTGACAAGCTGATCGAACTCTTCGCGCGAAAGCCCACGGAAGTAGTATACGCTGCGCAGTATCTCGTAGGCGTCCTCCACAGTGTACATTCCCGACAGAGCCATCCCTATAATAGCCCTGGCAGCCATATCCAAAGGCTTTAAAGGAAGCTCCGGAACCTCTACACGCCCCTTTATTGCTAGACGCGCTTCCGCTATGGCCTCTAGCAGCTCTAGCTCGTCTGTAGCAATGATTATGCCGTTTATCTTACCACCTATACTATGGCCGCTTCGACCCAGCCTCTGGACTAGGGATGCAACTTTCCCTGCTGGCCTAAACAGTATGACGCGCTTAACTGAGCCTATGTCTATGCCCAGCTCCAGCGTCTTAGTCGCTATTATCATCTTAAGCTTTCCTTCTTTAGCCATCTTTTCTATACGGCGTCGTTCTTCACCAAAGACAGAGGCATGGTGTACTACTACACCATCTATACCCATTTTTTCTATCTCGCTATGAAGCCTCTCAGCTACATGCTTCGAGTTAACGAAGACGAGTGTCAGCGGCTCCATGTGGTTTAGTAGCTTCTGTGCAGCACGCTTCCAGAACTCAGTGCTTGGCGCATCGACGTAGTCAACTACTATTTCTAGTTCTTTCCTCTTCTCGACGGTAATTATCGAGAGCGGGCGCTTGGAACTACCTACAAACGTTTTGCCGGTTAGACCAGGCTCGCCAATAGTAGCGGATACCATTATTAGCTGGAAGTCTCCAGCAAGTTTGCGGAAACGCTCTAGGAGGACTGCCAGCTGTACTCCTCTCTTCGTTGATACTATCTCATGTATCTCGTCTATAATTACCCAGCGTAGGTTACGGTAGAAGTTGCGGAACTTAGACGCCCAGTCAAGGTCTATTTCGAGGCTTTCTGGAGTTGTCACCAGGATGTGCGGAGCCTTTCTTAGTCGCCTGGCTCTCTCGGAGTGTGGCACGTCTCCATGTTTTCTGGCGACTATGAAGCCTAGCTGTGAAGCCCACCAGTTAATCCGCTCGTATATGTCGTTTATGAGTGCTCTTAGCGGGGTAATGTACAGCACTGTTACCGGCTCAATATCCTCTTTCAACATCATTGAGAGAACAGGTAGAAGTGCCGCTTCGGTCTTGCCATACCCTGTAGGCGCTACTATTACCACGTTATGACCTTCCATTATGAGTTTTATGGCCTTTTCTTGTATCTCTGTGAGTTTTTCCCAACCCTTTTGGCGTACTAGCTCACGTACCTTCTCATGAAGTAGCTCTAAGGAACTACTGACCTCTGCCGTTTTGACTGACATGTCTACCAACCTCTTTTTACCTCACCATCTACACTCTCTGTGAGCATCACTCACAGTGGCATTTCCGACCCGGTGTGTACACATATTCACCACTTGTGCCCAGGGGTTGAACCCTAGCAGACAACCGGGGAGCGCAATAGGGTTTAATATAATTGTGGCAGAAACAGCCGTGACGGTAGTAGCACTATGAAGGTGAAGCGCTATACGTGCGTGGTATGCGGGCGTGTATTCCCACAAGGCCAGGGAATAGTTCTAAAGAGAGCAGGAGTCGAGCTAGCATTTCATAGCAAAGTATGCCTCTCAAAGTTCTTCAAACTTTTCATCGAGCGTATAGACGAGGGGCAATTCAGGAAGGCTGCAAGGGAGGCTATGAAGGAGTTTGAAGAACTAAGAAAGGCCAAACAGATAGTTAAGAGAATATAGGCGTTAAGTCACATTAGTTTAGATAATATTGTGTCCAGTTGCATCTCCTTTATCATGCTGAGCGCTTTTTGCCTAGCATCCTCTACGTCTTTCCCACCAACGTTTAGATATATAGATGTACCTTTTATTCGGAACCTATAGCGCTTTTCGCCTAGAAGCTCGTACTCTTCTACTAGCTCTAGTTCAACCTGCTCCATCGCTTCTGAACCCGGGCTCTGTAGGGTGCAAGGGAGACCTAATAATCTAGGCCTAGCAGAGACCATTTACTGGACAAGCCTTCTTCCACACGTATCCAAGAAGGTTAGGGTGGCACCCATGAACGGTATTGAGAAAGCCCTTGTAGATCTGCTTTCACGAAGTAAAGCTGCGTTGACATTCGATGAGATCTATGAGGCTCTGTTAAACGTGGGTATTAATGCTCAGAAAAAGGCTGTACGAGAAGCATTAGCAGGGCTAATTAGGAATGGTATAGTTACACGGGAGCCGGACTATGAGAGGAAGAAGATGGTTTTCAGAGTTGCAGAGAAGCATTAGCACCAGAGAGCTTAGTAGGGAACTCGACTCCACTTTAGCACTCCTGGATAAGGCAGCTAGACAACTACTCTATTTTGAGAGCAATCTACTCAATGGCACTATAGAGGACACACTATTCAGTCTGGCATCACATCTAGATAATATTGGTCGTATTGGCATAAGTGATGCATACACTTATGCTGAGAAGGCTAGGCTTCTCGCAAGGTATGTAAGGGCGTACAGGCTACGAGTCGAACAGTTTCACACGCTACGTGGGCTTAGTAGCGTAAGAGATGATGTTGCGGCGCACCTGTCGGACATCAGAGCCTTTATAAACAGACTAAGGATGTACGTAGGCTAGCTAATCCCTTGAAAAACTATTTTAGCCTTTTTATTGCTTCTTTTAAGGCTTTGTATGTCTCTCTAACATCTTGTGATATTACCTTAACTCCGGCGATTATTGGCATGAAATTTGTATCGCCATTCCAGCGTGGTACGACGTGTATGTGTATGTGCTTATCTACGCCTGCCCCTGCTATACGCCCTATATTCATGCCTATGTTGAATCCATGTGGCTTTAGAACTTGTCTTATTAATTTTACAGACAGCTTCACGAGATCCATCATTTCTGTTAGCTCTTCTGTAGTTAACTCTGTTATGTCAGCTACATGCCGATAGGGTATTACCATTACGTGCCCTGTGTTGTAGGGGTAAAGGTTCATTATTATATAGTTATATCGCCCCCTGTATAGTATAAGAGCTTCATCATCGTTCTTTTTAGGTGCTGCACAGAATATGCACTCTGATGGTTTCTTCTCTACGGTTGACTTTATGTATCTGTAGCGCCATGGAGCATAGAGCACGTTAACGTGGCCATCCATCGTGCTGTGTCCACCCATTTTTACTCTATTTCCTGTGCTTGTATCCTTTTCTAGCCAGCTAGTATACTGTTTAATCTAATTCCTAGCATGCTGAGCAGAGGTTTGTCGCCTAGTAGCAGCGTTAGCATGTAAGATGCAGTGAATAACGGTACTCCTGGTATGCCATATGTTACCCACACTATATCGCTTTGTGATATACATCTTTTTTGTATAGCCTTTTTCACCTCTTTCACTATATCGTCCGGGTCTAAGTATATGTTGAACCTTATTGTGTAATTTCCGCAGAGGTTCAGCGGGTACCACCAGCCCGGTTTATCTAGCAGTTTTTGCACACTAACTGGACGTGCCATGAGTGTATATACTAGCCGGTACCTGTGCGGAAGTCTTCTGACTTCGTGCATGTTACGTGTAACGTTTACAACCAGGTTAGTCACCATTATGGCCACATTAGCAAGCACATAGTATACGAGGACCATTAGCGTCGGTGGCATTAATATACAGTTTCCTTCAGCTACTGGCGAAGCTATAGTGATAAGTAGTATTGCCGCCACATCGCCCCAGCCAAAGAAGCCTAAGCTTGCCATAGCCGCCAAAGCTGCCAGGGTTACACCGTCTAAAACAACGTATATCCATAAGGGGAGGAGGACGTCTAATCCGCGTAGCCAATACTCAGCTACCCGAAGGACCAGCACTATAGCAAGAGCCGCATAGACTTGCTTCTCCGGCAGTTCCCTAGTCCTTATGTCGTAGATTGAGAATAGCAATAGCGCTAGTGTTGCTACTATCTCTGTGTACAAGGCTTGAAAAGCCCCTCTACAGTTGCGATAACGCCCGGTGAGCATAGTGAGGCTAGATATAGTTAAGCTTTTGGAGCCGTTCGCAAAGGGTATGAACGTGAAGGTTATCAACTGCGGCGGTATTTTTCAACTACCATATGAGACGCGCAGCATTAACCTGTTCGATCGCATGATTAGGAATAAAATATCGCGTGTAGACATTGGTGGTAAGTCCTATCATGTACTCGTGTTTCTCGATAACGCTGGTCTACGCAGACGGTACTATGTCTGTGTAGGCTCCACGATACGCATTACGACCAGTGACAGGCTAGTTAGCGATGACATGAGTGGATTGAAGCTAAGAGTTAAGGCCCCTGCAATAGTTATCGAGGGGTGTAGGATTGAGCTGGAGTGGAGTAGATCGCGTTTCATACTCACCTCTAATATTATTGAGTCTTGCCGCCGGTGCTATAGAGCGGCATAGACTGCATAAGGTCTACAGAGCTATATGCATTATTATTTAGATTTAGTATAGTTCTGCGGCAGTAGCCTGCGAAAAGGCTTCTATGATTCTACGGTTGTGTGGCTAGTCTTCTGGGTCTGCAATGCCATAGTCTGTTATCATGAATACTGCTTCACCTTCCGGCAAGTGTGGTGCGTCAACTATCCTTGCTATTCTCTTGTTCCCACGACTCTTCCTTAATTGTACACGTACACCTGGCGCGTGGTATAGGACGTGGCCGCCGACAGCCTGTGTTGGGTCGCCGTAGAATACGTCTGGTTTCGCCATTACCTGGTTTGTTATGATTACTGCTACGTCGTATATCTCGGCTAGTCTTGAGAGCTGGTGTAGATGCCTATTCAGCTTCTGTTGGCGTGCTGCAAGGTTTTCTCTACCAGGGTATTCTGCCCGGAAGTGCCCGGTGACAGAGTCCACTATGACTAGCTTTATGTTCTCCTTTGGCACTATGTTGAATAACTCGTCTACTATGGCCATCTGATGGTCGCTATTTATAGCTCTTATGTAGAGTATATTGTTCATTACCTCGTCTGGGTCAAGTCCCCATCTCTTGGACATAGCCTCTATACGTTCCCAGCGAAAGGTTCCCTCAGTATCTATATATACAGCCTTAGCCATCTTATCGGGCGTACTTAGCCCGCCCTTTTCTATAGGCAGTTGGACGTTTACTGCTACCTGGTGGCATATCTGCGTCTTGCCGCTGCCGAATTCTCCGAAGAACTCTGTTATCGTTTTTGTCTCTATACCTCCGCCGAGGAGGTCGTCTAGGTTACGGCTACCAGTTGTTATCTTTTGTGTCTGTAGGCGCTCCTTCTTTACCTCAAGCGCGGTCTTGAAGCGTATGTCTAGGGCTTCGCGAGCTGCCTTTATTATGCGCTGCGCAGTGGTTATCGGTATCCCTGCTGCCGCACTTAGCTCCTGCGGCGTAGCTACTGCTATTGCCTCGAGAGTGGCATATCCGGCTTCTATCAGCTTGTTAGCTGTCGCAGGACCTACGCCGGGAAGGTCTGTTATCGACTTTACTTCTCCTTTAGCCATACCCTTCTATCCCGGGAAAGGGGCTGCTAGTAACACCCTTATATAGGGCTCTTTACCTGGCCGAAACTATTCCATAACTGATAGTGGAAACGCGTCTATATTATCTTTTTATCCAGCCATGAGCCTAGGCTAGGCTCGGACATCCCTAGAGGATCATCTAGCAGCGATGGTGCACCACTATGCGTATACTCTTGATACACGCTAGAGAGTTCTCCTTCAAGGCTAAGAGCAAGGCCATAGCCGACGCAGAGCCCTCAGACAGTGCACCATCTGAAGCTTCTGCTGAAAACGCACTAATAGTCTTCACTACAGTGGAGGACGTTGACACACAGAACATACGTGAAGTAATAGAAAAAGCTGCTAACGATATAATCGATGTAGCGGAGAAGGTTAAGGCGTCGACAATAGTTGTATACCCCTACGCACATTTATCTCGAAGACTAGCACCTCCCAAGGCTGGCATAGAGGCGTTAAAGCTACTCGAGGAAGAAATCAGGAAGCGGGCTGGAGACAAGTACCATGTAATAAGAGCGCCCTTCGGATGGTACAAGGAATTTAAGATACACTGTTACGGGCATCCACTCTCCGAGCTATCCAGAGCCTATACTCCTAAAGCTTCGGCAAAACTCCAGGTGAAGAAGAAATACTTTATCCTAACTCCCGATGGCGAAGTCTACAAACCAGAAGAGTATCTGCCAAAAGCAGATAGAGAGTTCAGGATACTCATAGAGAAGGAGGCGTTAGGCAAGGAGATAGGTGAAGTCGAAAACCCGGTTAACGCTCTTTGCGCTAAATTCGGGTTCGAGTGGGAACCATTATCCGATTACGGTCACATGAGGTATGAGCCCCATGCCGCGCTAATGGTTGACGCAGTATCGGAGTATGCATGGAAGCTAGCAAGAAGCCTAGGTATACCGGTACTACGCATCCGCGGGACAAACATGTTTGACCTTGCAGCTAAGCCCGTCTACGAGCATGCTGAGCTATTTGGCGACAGGCTATACGAACTGTGGACAGATAAAAAGCACCTTGTATTACGCTATGCAGCATGCCACCAGCAGTTTGCGATGCTGAGAGACTATGTACTAAGCTACAAGGATTTGCCGCTCGGCATGTTCGAGATAGCTGACAGCTATAGGCTAGAACAAAGCGGCGAGGTGACCCTCTGTTTCCGCCTCCGCAAGTTCTACATGCCAGACCTGCATATACTCACACGCGACATAGAGGAAGCCGTGAAAGTGAGTGAAAGGCTTCAGGAGGTAATCCACAGAGAGGCGGCAAAGCTAAACCAAAGGTACTATGCAGTATATAACGTTACAGAGGACTTCTGGGAGAGCCGGCGTGACCTCCTTCTAGAGCTGATAAGGCGCGACGGTAGACCTGCAATAGTGGTCGTCTACCCTGCAGGGATCTACTACTGGGTGGTCAACGTCGAGTACCACATAGTCGATGTAGCTGGACGACCACGAGAGATAGCCACATTCCAGTTTGATATAGGCAACGCCAAGCGGTTTGGAATAAAGTATGTCGACGAGAATAATAAGGAGCACTACCCAGTCATTATACACACTGCACTCATAGGCTCCATAGAGAGGTACATCTACATGGTGTTCGATAGCGCTATAAAAGCCGAGCAGCAGGGTAAGAAACCATACATACCGACGTGGCTTGCCCCTATTCAGGTCCGCCTAATACCTGTAGATCCTCAATCCGAGGAACAGATGCAACTAGCCGAGAAGGTAGCGGCACTTCTAGAGGAGAACCTCATAAGAGTTGACATAGACGACCGAGACATGAGCCTTGGCAAAAGAATACGTGATGCAGCACGCGAATGGATACCATACATAGGCGTTATAGGTGAAAGAGAAGTTGAGACCACGACCATAAACGTCACAATAAGGCGTACAAATGACCGTGTAGCTGTCAAGCCTGAAGAATTACTAGCCATGGTGATTGACGACATAAAAGGCTACCCACGCCTACAAGCAACGCTGCCAAGGTATATGTCAAAGCGCCCTAGCCTTGTCTACCTAGAAAGGTCGATAACGCTGAAACCCTCTAGCTAAGTCTTTCATATCTACCACTATGCGCTCATGCCTAATATTTTATTTGCGTGCTACATCGCGCATCTAGGAGCCATAACCGATAGACAAGCTCGCTGCAGCAAAAAGAACAGTAGCTGATGTATTGTGTTAATTTATGATCATTTAGTAACAGCTACAATTGGTGCGGTGTCTGTACGCTGAAGGACGCACATATCACATATAATGTTCACTACTGGGGTTCAGTCGTCATCCACCGCACCAATTGTAGGGACTGCTAGTTCCAGCAATAATAACATTATATAGTTTCCCTGCATCGCTGTGTCTTATCTGGAACTGTTGAAGTTTCACCATTTCACGGCGAGTGTCCGGCTATTAAAGGGCGTATAAGCTATGTGCGGCATAGTAGGTGTTGTAGCTGATCCGGAAGTAATAGGCAACACGACACCAATGCTAGTACAAGGCTTAAGGCGTCTAGAGTATAGAGGCTATGACAGCGCTGGCTTCGCGTTAGTAGAGTGCGGTTCCTACCGGCTCCTAGTGTTCAAAGATAAAGGACGTATAAACGACGTTGTCAAGAGCTATAATGTTGAACGGCATTGTGCCGTTGGTGGTATAGCTCACACACGCTGGGCAACTCACGGCGAGCCTAATACTATTAATGCCCATCCACACATAGATTGCAGAGGCGAAATAGCTGTAGTGCACAATGGTATTATAAAGAATTTTGCTGAGCTACGCCAGCTACTCGAAGAGAAGGGCCATGTATTCCGGAGCGAGACGGACACAGAGGTCATTACTCATCTCCTTGAGGAGTATCTTAGAAGTGGTAGCTCCATGTGGGAGGCCTTTAAGAAGCTTATAAGAGTAATAGAGGGTGCATATGCCGTCGCAGTAATCTACTCCAGAGAACCCCATCGGATATACTTTGCCAGGAGGGTGAGCCCTCTCGTAATAGGGCTTGGCGAGGGATTCATGATGATTGCTAGCGATATACCTTCTATGCTACAGTACACTAGGAGGTTCGTTGCGGTAAATGACGGTGAATATGGGTACATAGAGCCGTATCGTCTTTACCTAGAGAAGGATGGCCGTGAAGTCGAGTGGCGCCACCGCGTTATGACTGTCACATGGAGTATTGAGGATGCCGAGAAAGGTGGTTATCCACACTACATGCTTAAGGAGATAATGGAGCAACCACGGGCGCTCTTCGAAACGTATACAGGGCTTGCATCTAGCCAGGAGCTAGAAATTGCTGCAAAGCTGCTTTCTAGCGCTGAGAGGATATTCGTGACAGGGGCAGGGACTAGCTATCACGCAGGCCTAGTCTTTGCATATTACATGGCGCGTATGGCTAGGAGGCCTGTCATCCCGTTTATATCGAGTGAGTATCTAGCCTACCGGGATATGGATCATAGTAGCTCGGTCCTCGTTGCTATAAGCCAGAGTGGAGAAACTATAGATACTCTCCAGGCAGTAAGATCCTTTAAGTCTAGTGGTGGACGGGTAATAGCCGTATCGAACGTGATTGGCAGCACTATACCTCGTGAAGCCGACGTGACAGTGTATACTAGGGCTGGGCCTGAAATAGGAGTAGCTGCAACAAAGACCTTCCTTACGCAGGTCCTAGCTCTTACTGGTGTGGCTCTGACGCTAGCACGGTACAATGACTCGATGACGCAAAACGAGTACAAGAAAGCTATGGATACGCTGAAGAATGCTGGGCATGCAGCTTCAGCTGGTATAGACCGTAGCATAAGAGCGGTAGAGCTCTTAGCGTCAAGTCTACGTAGTAAGGGCAATATATATGTACTTGG
>DQVR01000085.1 GCA_015661645.1 Pyrodictium delaneyi | reverse complement strand
TCCGGCCCCAGCACCTCCTCAGCTATAGCGTCAACCTCATCGCCGCGGGCCTCCCGGAACTGCTTAGAGAGCAGCCCACTCGCCTCCCTATAGGCCTTCTCCAGCCTCTCAAACGGTACGTATATCAGCTCCCCGCCCCCCGTCTCCAAGAACACCGCGAACCGCTTACGTCGGTAGTCCACAGCCACGTGGAGGCAGGGCGGCTCCCCACACTCATAGCCAGCCATACCAGCCCACCCCAGGCCCCAGCCCTAGAGGCGCCACAGGCTATAGAAGAGTATAGCCTCCACTATCGCACCCGCGCCTGGGTATCCCTTGGCCAAGAGTCCCGCTAGGGCCATGTATTGGCATCCCTACCGTCCGCCGAGACCGTCTTGTAGAGCAGGGAACCCCCAGCTCCCGGGGAGCAGCCCAAGACGCTATGGTATGTATTCTAGCCCTCCTCTAGTCTCCGGAGCGTTGGAGGAGCTGCTGGCACTACTTTGCCGTCTCCAGTATGTTTTACAGTGTGGATGAGAATGAACCTCCAGATGATGCGGCGCCTTATCATGCCTAAATACGAGCTTACCATCGGGGTCGGCGTAATGGTATCTGTACTTGAGCCTTAGATATATCACATCACCCTTTGAGACTACCACAGTACTGCTAGGAACTCTAGCTGCGACCCATCAACGAAGACTATTCTACCCCTAACAGGGCCCTCAGTTGGTGTAGCCTCTTCAACGCTTAGCTCGTAGTCAACAATTATATCCGTGAAGCTCTTCAGCGTCTCGGCAACCCAGCCGGCGCCCCGCCGGAGAAGCCCAGGCTCCCCAGCACCACCGGTAGGGCCGGTATACACGGCGGGCAGCCCTAGCACCATAACGCCGGCAGGAAATATAGGATATTAACAGTATATAGGGTGGCGCTGGCTCTTAGAGTCTAGGCGCTATCTAGCAGATCTCCACCCGGGGGACATTGGTGGGTGTAGAGAGGTATTGCTATGGCTGTATAGCCGGCCGCTACACCGGTGACAGCAGCCAGCCTAATCCTCTAGATACGCCTCTATAGGCTAGCCTTCGTCTGTGCTCCTCGCCTCTCCAGGACAGTGCCTATTTTTAACGGCGCCTAGTGGGTAGGTAGGGTATGGTGGGGCCGCGGTGAGTAGTGGGACGATAGTCCGGCTTGACTCTAAGGGCCGGGTCACACTACCCCTAGAGGTTAGGAGGAGGCTGGGACTCCGTGAGGGCTCCCAGCTCCGGATCCTCGTCGACGAGGAGAAGGGGAAGATAATAATCGAGAAAGCAGAGTCCACAGCCGAGAGGTACTACGGCGTATTCAGGCCCCGTAGACACGTAGACGACGTAGAGGAGGAGATAGAGGAGGCGGTGTACAGGGCTTGGCTAGGAGATACATAGACGTAAACATCCTCGTCTACTGGCTCACCGGGCACCCAGGGTACGGCAGAAAAGCCCTAGAGTGGGTGAAGAGAGTAGAAGCCGCCCCAAGAGGCACATACATAACAGCAAGCATCACCATCTACGAGCTCATAGTAGTCCTCGCACGGCTCACCGGGAGAAAACTCGGCGACAAGAGCCTCGTAGACAAGGTCCTCGAGGCGCTCAGCGGGCTACAGGGGCTACGAGTAGTCGAGACAACCCACAACGACTACCTAGACGCAGCCCGCTACATGGAGGCATACAGCCTAGACCTCGAAGACGCCCTACACCTAGCCGTCGCGCTACGACACAAAGCCGCCGAGATAGTGACAAACGACACCGACTTCGACAAAACACCCCTCAAGCGCGTCTTCTAGACCGCAAGCCAGAAGGATACACCCCGATACCCCCGGGCTACAAACATGTCCTCCCCACGCTACACGACAGCCCTAACTCCCAAAGGCACCCCATAGCATCCGCCACAGCACAGCCCATACGGGAACCCCGGTAGAGAGTCCCCCTGGGCATTACTACGCTTCCCCGGCCCAGGTAACAGTAGACGACTTCGCTGACCACGATATCGTTTACATAGTCCTCCCATTCGCCGTGCTCAGCCATATCTACCAGCTTCTTGGCCTCCCTGGCGCTGGCGAGGTACTTGAGGAGGACGTTGGAGTCAAAGAATACCTTCATCCTCTATCTCCTCGATAACCCGGTCAACGTCCTCCTGCCGGAGGCCAGGACTCCTACGGAGGAGAACACCGAAGACCTGGGAGGGCCTATGGCGGACGATTATCTCGACCTCCTCCCCCTCCCGGAGGCCGAGATCCCGGAGAGGCCTTAGCACACCCTTCTCGAAACGGGCACGGACAGCTCTAGCACCAGAGCCACTAGAGCCTGGCGAGACAGAGGGGCCGTAGGTGTTCCTGCCGTCCTACCGCTTGGGTCTCCTAAGCAGCTCAAATAGCCTGTCCTGCTCCCCCAGGAGGTGCAGACTGGTCACAGATGGGCCGTAGTCCCGTGTTTACACCGCTCCGCCTAAGCGAGCCCAGACCCGCACCGGTACTACGGAGGAATAGCATGTAGGGAGCGCTCGGGCCACAAGGTATTACTAGCCCGATCCCTCTTAAACAGTGGAGCCCCCGGAACTAGTAATGGGGAGCATGGTGACGCTAGAAGAGTGCCGTGGAAGGTGGAGACTAGAGTCAGCCGAGACGTTGAGAAACGGCTCCGCCGTCACTCAGAAGCACGTAGTCTCGTAGAAGAGGCGTGGAGAGAGCTAGAGGAGACCCCTACATGGGAGAGCCACTACACGGCAGGTGCCGGGGCCTCTACCGGCTCCGGAAGGGGCGGCTACGCCTAGCCTACTGGCTCGACACCGAGCACTGCGTGGTCCGGATAGCAAAGATAGGCTACCGGGAGTGCATTCGTCGAAGAGCTCAGGGCTGCTAGCACATGAGCTCCCGCGCTTCTGGGCTGAGCCTCCCCTCACGGCAGAGCCGGTCAAGCTTATCGACATCGTCAAGGCCTATGTATACATTGTAGACCCCCGCGGGGTCCCGAGCCACATCAGCGTCCACCCCGTAGCGGCGCAGCTCCTCCGCAACACGCTCGAGAACCCCGCGGCACAGTACTCTCCACCGCAGGCCTGGCCCCAGTACGGCTCATGTCCGAGCCCAGAGATAGAGACGGCACAGAACACACTCTTTACGTTATCATGCCTCCGGCGCCCTGGAACCCGGCCACTCAACAGCCACTAGCCACGGCTATGGGAGCAGCTGGGCGAGATCTCTGGGGCCCACGCGGGGGTTGACCTCCGCCACGTCTATCTGGATGCCGATCCCGTCGAGGGCGGCTGCTAGGCTAGCGGATTCCTCGGTCTTGCTGGGCACGGCTAGTACTGCGCGGAGGGCGCCGTCGTGGGCCAGGTCCGCGAGGTATCCTAGGAGGCGTAGTGCCTCCTTCAGCTCTAGTCTACGCCCCGCCCCAGCTCGCCCTGATAGAGCGAGGCCTAGCCGGTACTTCGCGTCAACCACTATGCGTGTGCCTGTGGAGTATTCGAGCAGTATGTCTGGGTGAGGCCGGCTCCCCGTCACCCTGTACACGAGGCGGGAGGCCTCGGGCGGCGGGCGGTTGTAGTAGACATTCACGGTGCGGGATGGGGATTCTACGCGGAACCAGCGGAGACTCCTAGACCGTAGCCTGCCGTGCCTCATGCTCAGTGCTTCTAGGGTCTTAAGGAGGACGTAGACCTCGTAAACCTTGGGTGCTGGTGTGAGCATCATACGTGCTTGGCCAGCACCCTGGGGGCTCGGGGGCCGCTGTATAGCCGCCAAGGCTTCTAGTATGGTGTCTAGCTCTGGTTCTTCCCGCCATGGGCCTCGGAGCGCCTCAGCTACCTGTGGGCGTGACGCGATGTAGGTTGTTAGCCTTCTCTGCCAGCCCGTGTAGATTCTAGCCATAGAGTCTATCAGCGGGCTCTGTGGAAGCCCGGAGGGCTGTGCCAGGGCCCTTGATATCACTGCCATAGATACGGCGAGCGTGGCGTAGTACTTCTCGTTATGCATGATCCTCCTAACAACGGGGGCGACACTAGCCGGGAGCAGCGGCAGCGTATACCTCTCTTCGGCTACTCTATAGGGCGGGTTCTTCGAAGCATACTCGTCGAGAATCCATAGAGCGATATTGAGGCTATGCATACGCCCTATGGAGCCCAGGTGTAGGCCGGCAACCGCTAGGGCGAGGCTCTCCGCGATACGGGGGCTCGTGGATACTACCTCTTCATACACTCTGTGGAAGTCACCGTACTTCGGCTCTATGACTACCTGTATGCATTCCCTTCCATCGGAGTACTCTATGAGCCCTACCCACTGGCCGGTACGGGCGGTATCTCTGCCGAGACGAGGTGGTAGAGACTCTATCTTCAACTTGTATGCACGGTGGACAAACTCCCGGTGCCGGATCGCTGCCTCCCGGACAGCTCCCAGCGCCTCCCTCAACATCCTGGCGAGCCAGCCGCTCTTGACACGGGTGGAGCCGCACTCTACCCTAGCATCGCCGCTCTCCATCCTATGGGCTAGCTCCTGGATATTGATAGTGCTGTCCTCGCGTAGCCATACTGTGCAGCTACACGTGCTGGACTGGTAGCTCAAGGCTCAGAGCCTCCGCGTAGCGTGCCGACATGCTCTTCTCGCCAAGCAGCCTAGGAGCCAGCGCCAATACCCTCCGGACACTCCTTGCTCTACGGGCTTCGCCTCCGAAGAGGAGCTCCGACTTAACAGCCGGAGCTATGGCTCCAAGCTGGGGGAGGAGCAGCGAAGCAACAGCGATGTCAGCCACGACGTCCTCGCTGACGCCACCACGGAGCCGGGCCACGGCGACGACACGGCATACGTCGGCTAGGAGAGCGGGCCCAACCTCTACGCCTAGACTGCCAAGTCTAGCCGCAAAGACAGCAGCAGTCTTCACAGCCCCCTCAAACACCTCCAACGCTTCCTCCACCATGCCGCCGTCGAGGCCGACTGCGTAGATCGGCTTGTCGAAGGGTGTTAGACTAGAATCCGTTGCTAGCTCCTCGATTGCGCGGCGGCAAAGCTCCCCCTGCATTGCTTCGAAGATACTGCGGTAGATCTTGACCGCACGTTCCTGGCTAGTAACGGACCTCTCCACATCCTCTAGCACACTGTGGTCTAGACTTGGCGCCACCTCTTCGCCGATACCCGGCACCAGTACTAGGGGGAAGCGGCGTAGAAGCGCGAAGCCTAGACGGAAGAGGTGGCTACGGTCAACCATGTTCATCGTTGCTATGGCGCGCCACGAGTAAGGCAGAGGCAGGCCAGGCACCCTCTCAGCGCCGTCTAGAGCCCTCCTCAGCACCACGGCGAGCATCTCTCTCATCTGGCTCTTCTCGAGGCCAGCCGCATCAGCAACCTCGCCTAGGAGGCCCCCGTCCCGGAGGACTTTCTCAACGAGCCAGCGGGGTACAACCTCTACCCGCAGCCGGTGAGCCAGGTCCAGGGCGGTGAATAGGCTGCCGAGCACGGTCTCGGCGTTCATGCGGTTAAGCTCGTCTAGGAGGAGCCAGCGGGGAGCAAGGCCAGCCATGAGCCGGGCCCACGACGCGAGCACCGAGACCGCGAGCCCGCCCAGCACGACACGGAAGCCCGAGTCCAGGGGCTCGTAGCTGTAGAGCAGCTCCCTGGCCGCCATATCACCGCGGCCGACCACCACAAGGGGGTCTATACCGGTGAAGCCTCGGGCAGTCTCGAAGCCTAGCCTCGTCTTCCCAGTGCCCGGGGCACCAGCCAAGAGCACCGACTTACCAGACAACAGGAGAAGCTCAACAGCGACCCTGGCAACGTTCCCGATCACCACAACCACCCCATCTCGGCCCGGCCTTGTTGCGTCACCCGCGCCTAGCCTCTACACGGAGGCCCAAGGGAACATAGAAGCGCGGAACACAGCCATCCTCAGCAGCATCGGCAGCAACGCGGACAGCCTCCTCGACAAGCCTCCTCATAGCCTCCAGAACCCCGAGCACGCCCTCAGTACTAGCACCGATCTCGGAAGCAATGTCTCCAGCAATCTTCTCCAACGACTCCCCCGCATAGAGCCGTGCAAGAACCCTACGGAGCCCCGGACTCCCAGCCGATACTCCCCCTAGAAGACTAACAGCAGCAACAGCGCCACCAACAACACGACACCTATCAATGTCCCCGCAAGTATTCCTACAGTACTCCATCGCATCGACAATACGGTGCACAAGGGGGCCCACACGGGCCTCCACATCCCTAGGCCACTCCTCGAGCGGATCCCCAGCCTCAACCAGACCAAGCCTACGGAGATCATTAACTAGCAACGGGTACTGCCTACTAGCCACATAAGCGGCATCACTACCGCGGCCAAGACCCTCCAGAACCTCCACGAGAACCCCGACCACAGCATCCTTCGAGAAACCCTCACCAGCAGCGCTTCTCAGCCTCCACGATGTCTCCCCGAGAACAACCAGCAACGTAACAGGGTCAAGCCTCTTCAGGGACTGGACGAGAAACGGGTTGTACCGCCGCAAACCCCCACCACCGTTCCCGACGCCTGCCAGGCAAGCAGAGAAGAAAAGCCAAGCATACTTTACCTATACCTATATCATAGCCCTACAGCGGCTAGCCAGGCAGCAAGCATTATGACTAGGGTCGAGGATATTATCCAACTCTGCTAGCCCGTATTGCATAATTCTATAATCTCAATATACCGTGTCTCTCAATATTGGTAAGAACGTGGCCTTCTCATAGCATATGGCACCTACCAGGCCTAGAGTTGGCGCAGCGACAATGCTTAAATAGCGTAGACAAGCCCTCCACCGGTATGGAGCACATAAGGGTCACCGGGTATCACTAGAACGACCGTGTTTTCTATGCTACTATTATCCAGAAGCTGATCTTTTCGAGCACGAGCCGCCGCATCCAGAGGTGACTTATGGGCTTGTCTACGGAGATAGAGGCGATGCTTGAGGCCC
Organism: Pyrodictium delaneyi; assembly: GCA_015661645.1. Taxonomy (GTDB): domain Archaea; phylum Thermoproteota; class Thermoprotei_A; order Sulfolobales; family Pyrodictiaceae; genus Pyrodictium; species Pyrodictium delaneyi_A. The sequence continues at coordinate 4,837 of DQVR01000085.1, read as the reverse complement.
TAGACGAGGACTACGTCAACATCTGGCCAGCGCTGCGTGTGCTGATGCGCCGCGACGAGCGGGTGCGCCGCGCGGTAGAACTGCTGGAGAACGATGATGTAGAGAGCGCGGTGGAGCTGCTCCGGCGGGCAGGCCTGGAGGACGACCAGATAGTATATATTATCTCCACGGTACGTCGCGTACCCCTAGAGGACGCCGAAGAGCTATACGAGAAAGCCAGCCACGCTACTCAGACCGTTCCCCGGCAGAAGAAGGAGAAGATGCAGTTGAATACATATGCAGAGAACTGGGTGATACAACAGGTAATACAGCTTATAGCCCAGTCTCCCGGCATGCCCGGCGGCGCCGCTCATGGTACAGTTACACGCGGCATGCGCGTGCAATTAGAGCTACAGAGGTTCAAGCCAGAGGAGACCGAAGACAAAACTATCAACAACATATACCGGGGTCCAGCTGCTAGCTAGCCTGGTGGCGCCTGGCTTGGCGGAGAAACATGCTATACCGGTCCTGCTCGTTCTAGAAAGCGTAGTGCTGAGTGTTTCTTCGTCACGTGTACCGCCGCGGACTCTGTTAAAGCCGCCCATCGAGGTTAGTGTGTACTCATCGTTCCAGATTCTCACGCCCATCCAGTACGCTGAAACATTCTTGGGGAGGAAGCTTATAGTGGAAACAAGGTACACAGCAGTAGTCTACCTAAAGGAAAAGGCCACGGGGCAGTTCTTTCGCGTAATGGAGTCAACAATCACGTTCATGCATATAATCGAGCCACACAGGGAGCTACAAAATATAGTAAACAAGCCGGCCAATGAGCTGCCCCATGAGATCGTGGAGCAGCTAATAGGCGTGACACTCCAGAATGCTATACCAATGCTAGTAACATTGCTCGAGAAACACATGGTGCCAGTCGTACTTCCAATAAGCATCCGCATAGAATGTCAGCAATCCGGGCAGGGCAGGAGGGAGGAGCAATAAGCCTTGGCAGAGGCTAGTGAGCGCTGGCTGCTAGACACGAATATAGTCATAGACCTGCTTGTGGGATTTACATGCTACGCTATAACCAGGGTCCTAGGCAGGAGGGGTATGAAGCACTGCGACACAATACTCATCAGCACCGACAGGGTCATCCAAGATACAGCACTACGAAACCGGCTACAAGACGAGGTCATCTCCTCGCTAGAGGCTATGACCCGATCCTTGCGCGAACAAGGCATAGAACTCGCTGTAACAAGTACAACAGTAGACGAGACCCGCTCCGTGATAGAGAGGCTCAGGAGGCACGAGCAGAGCTACAACAGGATGTACAGAAACCACTTCCGTGGAAGGGTTGTAGTAGTACTCCTCCCAGCAGGCTACCTACTCAGCTACGACGCCATAGCCGGCACCATGTTCCGCCATAGCCTACTCAAAGTAGTAGACGTTGGAGACATGCGCAGCGAGGCGGAACAAGCTATAAACACCTACCTGGGAGGCAGATACGACAGAGAGGACTGGCACCTAGTCGCAGCCCTGCTAAGCGACCACAGGATAACAGCAATATACACAGAAGAGGACAGAGTAGCCCATGGACTCAAGAGGATAGCTGAAGAACACAGCAGAAGACGCGTAGACGTAGGAGGCTTCAGCGCGTTACTCGCAAGTCTCCGAACACTAGGTGCCCTGACAGCCCAGCAAGCCCACATAACCGGGTACTACGCGTACAAGTTCCAAAGACTACTCCACTCACACCGAAACGTGTACATGGCAGGGCTCCAGCAACAGCCCGGCAGCGGCGAACAACTACCACCAGACGCCCTCGCCTGGATAGCCTACAGCCAGCGCAGACTCCAACACTACATACCACCACAACCAAGACAGCCCATCGCCACGGGAGGCCACCCATAACACCCAAGAAACCGCTACCCGTGGCCCCAGGGCTAAGCAACAGCTACCCGCGGGCCCGGAGGACCGAGTAGGCGGGAGCCCCCTCCGGGGCAGAACCTCTCGCCTAGCAGCCTCGCCCAGTCTCCAGAACCAGGACCCCGGGAGAGCCGTCCAGCAGCCGCTGGCCACGGCTACGGGAGCAGCTGGCAGCGAGCCAGATCGAATACTGCCTCGTATTATGGCTTTCTGCAACGATATATTGGGTGAGGGGTCTTGGGGCTAATAAGGTATTACTAGACTCTCGGACCATATTTATGGCGAACATAAATGCCAGGCTTTAGAATAGTGACGTCCAGGCTTAGGATAGGCCTTACACTCGATACCGCACTTCTAAAGCCCGCGAGGCTCCAGGGGCTAGTCGACCGTGGGGACGTGTATAGAGCGTTTACGTAGCTTCATACTCCGCACTCCGCAAGGGAAGCGTGGCACTGCCATTAGAGCAGGATCCTCTAATGATAGTCTACTATGGTAGCAGTGAAGTGCTAGGGGCTATACATGAGAGTTTAAAACGTGCAGGAGTGAAAGCCAGCGTAGAACCCACGACTATCAGTGTATCGTCGCTGAGGTAGCTGAAGCGTATGCGGGTCTCCGCCTAGGTAGCCTAGAGGTCTACTGGCTCAAGCCCGTAGACACAGACCCCCATCACTATGTTGAAGAGGTCGAGAACGGGCTCAAAAAGATAAACCACAACGCTGCAGAGCTTGATCTCCCGAAGGGGCTCCATGTAGTCTGCATTGAAGAGCGTAGGAGCTATATCGTCTATTATGGCTGTAAGAGGATGGCAGCCAGACACCTAAAGGGAGTACACGCCACCATAATAGACTCCAGCACGATCAACGATATTATCGGCGGCTCCCAGAGAGGCTCTGACGGCCTCCAGAGCATCCTAGATAATATAGCGCTGGCCATCTACAAGGAGCCGCTACTCCAGGCCGCCAAGGCTTCGAGCGACAAGTACCTTGCCACTCCATGGACGCTCTGCCAGCCGGCCGACGGCAAGGGAGAAACACTCTACCTTGGCATCGACGTCGGGCACTCCGAGGGGCCAAAAGTCAATCCTGCAATATGCACAGCCATATACAACGCCTACAGCTCAATGCTGGGCGCTAGCATGTTCTCGAGCACCAAAGGAAAGAAACTAAGCAGCGATGACCTACAAGAAGCCATAGAGGATGCATACGCTCTTGTAGAGCAGCTGGATCCACCGCTAAAGACTAGGCCCACCCGCATAGTCGTATTCAGAGACGGCATACCCTACGGCAACGAGCTGGTAGACAGCCAGCTAAAACTTGGCGACCACACAGCTAAAGTAATAGTAGTGGGCGTTGCAAAGAAGCACAACACACGCATATACATCGAGGCAGAGCACGACGGCTACATGAAGGCCTTCAACCCGCCCTCGCTCACAGCATACTACCTCGGAGCTTACTGGCACCCAGAAAGAGGCTACAGGGCACACCACGTAACTACTAGCATCAAGCCATAGCATCCAGGCAGCATCCAGCAGCGCTCCCCTCTACAGGCCGCTACTCATCATAGTGTACCGGAGAAGTACGCGGAAACGCCACAGGCAGCACTCAAAACAGCGCTCGAGATAGGCCGGCTGGCAAAACTGAACTTCAAGAACGCAGCCTTCGCAACGAACAAGCTGTCCCTCCCACTGCTAGTAGCCGACACGTTATCACGGCTTATAGCAAATGGGCTACCAGAAACCACCCTACACCTACGTGCACGAAAGAGAATACCAGTAGACACAACTAACACCATCACAAAGAGCTGCAGCACAAAGACAAGAAGCAATACACGAAAGACCAACGCTACCCACAAAGAATACAGAGAACCGTACAAAGAACCCAGAGAAGGACAACAAAAAAGCCAGAAGCAACAGGCCAAGAGAAGCCAGGAGAGCACATAACGACAGCCGACATACCTCACCGAAGACCATGCCGAAGGACCAGTAGGTAGAGTTTCCTGCCTGGGCGGAATCTTTCTCCAAGCGGTTTTATCTCTGCTTCTAGGCCGTGGCCCCGAGCTAGCCTCGCAAGAACCTCGTGGACTGGTATGTATGCTCCGCCGAGGATGCTGTCCCCTATGGTGTACCATGCCTGCCACTCTAGCCTCTCTGCTAGCAGCTCGAGGTGCCGGTCCATGGCGTGGAAGTACTGGAGAAGAAAGCGGCGGTAGCCACGGGCTCTGCTCCCCCGTATCCTAGTAGCTAACTCGCGGAGCCAGGGGTGCCGTGTCTCCTGTTTCCAGGCGCGGGCTGCGGCCTCGCATGCCGGCACTTGTATGCCTCGGGGCCAGCCGAGGTCCTCACTGCCGTGGACGAGACCGGCCCAGAGTAGCTCAAGCATGGTATGCCTCACGTAGCCGGGTTGATAGCGAAAGGGCATAACCATTAGTAGCCCACGAATGAAGACGCTCTTAGGATAAGCCCCTGCTAACGTGCTTTGATGAAATCTGCGAGGGGCTGGTAGGCTTATAGCGATGTTGGACTCTCATGTAGCTATAGTGTTGTGTTATCGCTATGAGTTGTTACCTTCCGTGAAGCAACTCCAGTACTCTTCTCGCTACCCTATCTGAGTTCTTGCTCCGTGGTATGCGTATTATGGCGTGCTGTGTTGCGATTACTATTTCAGTCTCTTCTGTCGTAGCTGGCAACGCTGGCCCGTAGCTTATGTGTCCAGGAGTCTCTCGCGGCGATACTGGGTGCCGGGTGTTACTATTTTGGCTGGGGACGCGCCCGGTATAGGCCAGCTGCTATCCATATGCAGCGGGGAAGCGTACAAGGGCACTATGCTTTGTAGGCTTGTCGACGCCTATGCTGCGGGCGACCGTGGCGCAGCTGTCGGTCTTGCTCGTGACTTGCTCGGGCTTGTTAGGGAGCTTAGCGGTGCCGGGAGGGGTGGTGGGCCGC
>DQVR01000074.1 GCA_015661645.1 Pyrodictium delaneyi | reverse complement strand
GCTTCTTCGATCCAACTACGTGTCCCGTACTGGCCAGCTGGCTAGCCTCCAAAATAGCTAGATTAAAGCAAGCCATGGTTGTCTGAAACACTGGCAATGCCAATAACACATAGCAGAAGCCAAGCCCTGGTAGCGGCGGCAGCTTCTGCTAGGTGTTATTGTAACCAGGCTAATGGCTATACCCCCGGTCAAGTCTTGTCTGTAGCTCTATTAGGGTATTGACCGCCTCTGGGTGTGGCGCGTCCGTCTTGAATCCGCGTGGGTCAAAGTGCGTACGCGCAGCCTTATAGCCTCTGATACGGAGAGCGTTTACAACCTGGGCTAGCTTTGGCATGTTCATGTGTAGTATACTGCACAACTTATCGAGTCGATAGTAAGGCTTTGTTATGCTGCATTCGGCCTCTAGCTGTTCAAGCAGCCTAGTTATACGCCTATGCTCTGACAACATAGTGCTTTTCTCCTCAGCTAGCCTCCTCATGCGCTTAACAAGTTCCGGATCACATAGCGGCCCCCGGTAAAGGGGGCCCACAGCTTGTAGGCTACCACAACAGTATGGGCATTGATGGCTTAGCGTATCGGTGTACCCTGTATAGCCACAATAGGGGCAGTAGACACCATAGCCTAGCATTGAGAGGCTTTCATCTGCTCGTGATGCACCCCGCCTAATTTCGGCATATATCCTCACATAGTAGTCGGCGTAATATGCTAGAAGTATGCGTGTTCCATAATCGTGGCTTGCCGCCCTTCTTATTATGTAGCCTGCGAGAATCCTTACTGCCTGTTCTTTCTCCCATGCTGTACGAGCCGGCTTTACGTCGTACCTTCTGCGTAGGGCGCGAGGATGTGTACCGGAGAGCGGAGCCGTATCCGTGGCCGTTACTGCCAGTACTCCTCGCACACTTATTGACTGTATCGCTGTGTCTATGAACGGGATAGGGCTTCCGAAGGGGTCTATATCCACTATTGATGGCCTTATCCCCTCCCTCTTTAGCCGAGCTAGGTACTCGTTCGCATCGGCATGTTCAACGGTTACACTGTCTAATACACCGTTGTTCTCTACATTAATCCTGGCTAAGTGCACTGCATCAGGGTCTATATCTGCTGCATACACTCGCGCACCAGCTTCCACCGCATAACGTATTGCTCTGACACCGCTACCTGTTAGAGGCTCCACTACTATGAGTCGTTCTAGTCCTGCTAGCTCCCGGTAAACATTAGCGAACAACACGGCAAGGTCGCGGTTGAAGCGCATCCGCGGGTTATAGAATACTGGCGCCCATGCTGGCTCGTATACACCGTCTTTACGGCGATAAGCGTCTGGATCTGGAATTATTATCTTTGTTTTTCCCTCTTTTATCCTCTTAGTTGGATATGGCAGCCTTTCCACGACCATGGCATTATCCCTCGTTTGCCCTTTGGTCAGTGTCGCTGCGATACACTCTCATACCACAGCATAAGCCAATACCCTCTACACTATCGATAGCGGCTCTTGGCTCCAGCCTGCAGAAGGAGAACGTGATGCCGCGGTGAAACATAAGATGGGAAAGGCTATGATGCATTACATGTTATTGTTTAGGGGCTGGCTACTCGTAGCCTAGCTCGCGGCGTACCTCGCGTGCCGCCTTGACCATGTTACGTAGTTTTGCTTTCGCTATCTCGCGTGGGAGCCTCTTGACGCCACAGTCAGGGTCTATGTATATTTTCTCTGGCGGCATGACGTCCATCTTTATAAGTCGGTATATGTCGTTCTTTATCTCCTCTACACTCTCTATGCGGGTGCTGTGCACGTCTATTACACCGTAGCCTAGCTCCTTGTCGAAGCCATACTCCTTAAGGTATGGTAGAAGGCGGAAGTTGCTGTTCTTAAACTCTAAGTCTATCTGGTCCACAGGGAAGTCGAGGGCATAGGGTAGTATCTTCTCTATTCTACCAAAGCATATGTGTATGATCTTTTTGGCGCTAATGCCCTTGAACATTATCTCGAGAGCCTCGCGCAGTAGCTCGGCCTCCTCACGGTAGGGCCTAGTTGATAGAGCAGGCTCATCTACCTGTATAAAATCGGCGCCTCGACGTGCAAATTCTTCTATCTCGTGTCGTAGCACCCGGGCCATCTCTAGTACTAGCTCGCGGCGATCACCGTAAGCAAGATCAAAGCTCCAATCAACCATGGT
>DQVR01000045.1 GCA_015661645.1 Pyrodictium delaneyi | reverse complement strand
TACGGGTAAACCTTACCGGCGTCTTCCTGGCCACGAAGACGTTCCTGCCGATGTTGAGGAAGGCTCCCTGGGCTAGTATAGTCAACATTGCGAGTATAGCCGGGCAGACAGGAAACATAGCGGCTTCAGCAGCCTACGCGGCGTCAAAGGCGGGCGTAATAGGGTTCACCCGTCGCCTGGCAGTAGAGCTGGCGAGCTACGGTATCCGGGTGAACGCGGTAGCACCCAGTTTTGTGGATACAGACATGGTGCGCTCATTCCTCGATAAGCCGGAGAAGAGAAAGAAGATAGAAGAGCTACATCCCCTGCGTATGATAATACAGCCTGAAGACGTAGCTGAGGCGGTATACTTCCTAGCGACACCGGCGTCGCGCGCGATAACAGGCCATGTGCTCAGCATAAACGCTGGCCGCTTCACTGCATAAGGTGTGCCGTGCCATTTCGTGCTAGTCAATGCTATAGGGGGATATTTGGATACTATTTTCTTGAACAGAATCCCCGTTGACCTTCTACGCCGGATCGAATATAGACTGAATAGGCGCTCCCAGGCCCTAGTCACGATATTGTGTGCGAATACGCGATAGATACGGCAGCGCCGTTAAGAGGCGTGTTATTTAGGGCATCCTGTGCCAGCTGGCTCCACCTGGGCCTCGGTCATGGCGTGGTGGTATAGCCTACGTGTCTCCCAGCATGCACGGGAAAGAATGGAGGAGAGGCGGGTAAGCCTAGACGACGTACTCGAGGCGCTTGAGGACCCAGTGCAAATAGTCTACGATAGCGAGGAAGACGTCTACCTAGCACTGGGCTCGAACGACGTAGCTGTAGTATACGCGGCCCGAGGCAAGGTGGTGGAGATAGTGACCGTCATGAGGAGGAGAGAATACGAGGCCCTCGTAGGCAGGCTTCAGGGCCGCCGCTACAAGGTAGTATACTAGCAGGGCTAGCAGGTCTTAGGGCCCGCGTTAGCCTCGTGTCTTGTATAGCTGGGCGTGTAAGAAAGGAGCCGGGGGTGCAGGGCCTAGCCAGGATTTACATAGATATAGACTGCAATGGCTAGCAGTGCTAGGCCTGCGGCTATGGATGCATAGGGGCCTGCACGGGCTATTGCCCGTTGTACCCGCTCTACACGGTAAGCAGCAGCTGCTGCAAGGCCTATAGCTATTAGCGGTGAGACGAAGACTAGGTTGTATAGCAGCAGAAGAGGAGCTATCAGCAGCCCGCTGTAGCCCTCGGCGCTAGCCAGCATCACGAAGGCTATTAGCGGGCCACCGCTACACGGCAACAGTGTGAACGAGAGTAACAAGCCTAGCCCGAAGGCGCCTAGCCTACTCGTGGTCCGTAGAGCTCTTGGGGCTAGCCTGCCCCCGGGCCTCTGGGGGCCGGGACGCTTTTTCCCACGTAACTCGTAGAGCCCAGCAACTACATTGTAGGCACCGTAGCCCCCAGCTGCCAATGATAGAAGCCATACTGGAAGCGTAGTGGCAGCCCCGGCGATTCCGAGCCCAAGCAGCGTGTAGCCAAGGTAGACGCCAGCTACAAAAGCTATCCCTGTAGCCAGTACTGCACGGCTGCTCTGCTCTCTTATAGAGACCGAGAGCAGGAGGACTGTGTAGATGTAGAACGTGCACGGGTTTATGCTATCAAGCGCTGCTAGCGCGAAGAGTTCTGCGAGTAGGCCCATACGGGCTCACCGTCACCCCAGAAGCCTGGTGTCAGCCAGAGTATCGTTACATAGCACACCATAGAGCTTCTCCATAGCACCGGGTTCGACCTCCATAGCACCGGTTATCCGGTTAACCATGTACACGGGTATGCTAGTCTCATTGCCCCCTGGTAGACCTTTTTCGAGAACGTTTCTCCACCACGTAGCGTTCCGGTACTCTCCTATAACTATCCCCTCTACGATGCGCTTAATCGGGTCGCAGACCACTATAGTGGGTACAGCCATTGTAACCCTCTTGCTAACTAGGAGGCTGAACGCGGCTTCACAGCTAGAGCCTTTCTCCGTTATCTCGCAGAAATATGTCCGGCCTGGCAGCTCTTCCTGGAAGAATGCCTCCATAGCGCGGCAGTGGGGGCAGCTCCTAGTGCCTAGTATAACTACTATTCTCTTATGGAGTTCTTGCTGGCTGCTGGTAGTGGTAGTTGAAGCCGCTGGACCCGGTAAAGGGGAGATGGCTTGCGGAGTGGTAGCAGTCGTTGAAGCTGCTGGTACAGTAGTAGCGGCTTCACCTGCGTATATATGGTCTAGAGCCAGTAGAAGCGCTAGAAGCGCTGTGGATAGTACGGCTACGAGTATACCAGCCGTCAGAACCCTTGACGGCATTGCAGCACTACACCTCAAGTACGCGGTTCTCGGCTAGAGCCCGCGAGTATAGACGATGCCCTACAGCGAGCAGTATGATGAAGTAAACTACAGCAATAAGCCCGGTGACCACATGGGCTACGAGAAAGCCTGCATTGCCCCGCATCATGAGTCCTGTTGCTGCTAGTACTAGTAGCAATAGATCGCCTACAGCGAGAAGGAAGTGTTTCCAATTGAAAAGCCTAAACCTAGCACCTGTGTAGAGTCTAATGCTAAGTAGCACTGGGACCCCAGATAAGATAATTACAGCAGAAGCCTTCTTCGCGTAGAATATAGCCTCTATGGCTGTAGGCGAGAGCTTGTAGAGTCCTCCGTTCCACTGTGCACCTGCCAGGACTAGATGCGCGGCTAATGCTATAACTATGCCGGCATGGAATAGCGACGCAATAACGGCGACTAGAGGCATTGGGTGCTCTAGCATGAAGGCTGCGGGCGTGCTGCGTAGTAGCCTTACGGCTGTCCTAAGAGAGTACTTGTACCCAGAGACGCCTCCTAGCCCAACGTACACTAGTGGTGCTAGTGCAGCGGCGAGGAATATGGCGAAACCGTAACTTACCGTGAAAGAAACTAGCTCGGTGCTCGAAAACATCTAGATGTGTTCACCTCCGCTTCTCTAGAACTATGTAGAAGACGTCTCCTTCCTCGCCTTCCTCGACGGGCTCTGCTACACCAGCATCCCTTATAGATGATATAGCTGCTTCTAGGAGTTCGCGGTCCTCTTTCTTTATCCTGACAGTGAGCCTATCGCCTTTCCTCAAGCCCTCTAGCTTAGTGAGTATGTGTACACTGAAGTCGCCGCAGAGTGCAGTCAGCTTTGTGAGGTCTAGCTCCTCTAATCTCGCCATAGCACGGCACCCGCAGGAGCACTTACCCATCCATGATGAGTCTCAGTTGTCAGCGTTTATCTTTATTGTCGCGTATAGTACGAAACTAGGTCCAGAAAACAATCGCCGTGATTGAGCTAGCTGCTCCACCAGCTGAGGACTTCTGCAGGGCTTCTAGGCGTAGCAGTATACTTCTTACCGCTGGGTGATACGAAAGTTGGCACCTGCTTCACCGGGATCTCCTTACCCATAGCATAGTAGCCCTCCACGTTAACTATCTCTAGCTCTGCAGCCCTACTGCAAAAAAGTACGTGTAGCGAATTATACATCGCGCGTGCACAGGGTAGACCCGGCACTACGTATAGCCTAGCCCTTCCACGGGCCCCCTCCAGTCCGCTACAGCTGCTAGGCCTCCACGCCCCGCATGACGC
>DQVR01000009.1 GCA_015661645.1 Pyrodictium delaneyi | reverse complement strand
TGCCAGCTATCTGGCTTGGCAACAGCCACTACTAGGCTCTTCGCCTCGCCCTTGTATACACGTAGTATTGATTTCACGTCATCAACTAGCCTATCTACATAGCTTACAAATAGCTCTACCTGTGCATCCCGCTTCTTGGAGTCTATAGTCGGCCAAGTCTCTACTGATATGAAGCTATCTTTACCTAGTACCTCGTGCCATACTTCTTCAGCTATATGTGGCGCTATGGGCGCAAGCATCTTAGCCCAGTTTTCTACGTATTTTCTTAACGCTGGACCGGGCTTTCCATTACGAAGCTCTAAGTACTTTGCCACATCATTACTCATCTCATATAGCACAGTTATGGTTGCTGCTCTCGTCCGCAGCTCGTCAAGAGCCTTCGTCATAGCATCAATACGCTGCTGCAGCACACTTAGCAGCCACCTATCGGCTATGCTCTCCCTACTCTCCGCTTCTACAGACAATTTAGCATAGTTCTCGAACCTACGCAGACGATCCATTACACTCTTTGCTAGTTCCTCGGAAAAGTTTGCATCTTGAAGGATCTCGGCTGCTGCTAATAGTGTCGCTCTGACAGTGTCTACACCATACACTCTCAGCGCCCTGCGAAGCGGTATTATGTTTCGCAGGCTCTTACTCATCTTCTTTCCTTCAAGCAGCACAAAGCCGTTTACAACTATCTGCCTAGGCCATTTCTCTCTAGGGAATATCGCGACGTGGTTAAACATGAAGAAGGTTAGATGGTTCGGCACTAGATCCCGGCCGCTATGCCGCGAGTCTAGAGGATACCAATAGTCAAAGTCGCGGCGCAGCTCCTCTATTATCTCCTCCTTTATCCCGGTTTTCTCGGCAATATCCCTAGCCTTGCCTTTTCCTAGCAGAACATAGTCCCAGAACTCTCTTGTGAGCTGCTCGGGCTTCAAACCGTACTTCCTTATCTTGTGGACTATGGTATAGAAAGCCATATATATTGTAGAGTCGCTTAGGCTCTCTATTATCCATCCCCTGGCCCAAGGCAGCTCTGTACCTAGCCCCCTCGTACGTGCTGCAGCTCTCTCACGCAGCCAGTCCACAGTCTTCAAGAACTCTTCTCTGATCTCATTAGGTACTATCCTCATGCTGTCTAGTAGCTCGTATACAAGCTTCTTCCACTCCGGGTTCCCGTAGTCTATGAACCATTGGTCCTTCAACACCTTGACAACTATCTCTGCTCCACACCTACAGTATACAGGCCTATTGATTATCTCGTACATCCGGTCCCCATAGCCTAGTGCAGACAGCCACTTAGCAGTGGCTTCTCTAGCTTCAGACACGCTCCTACCAACTATCCATGCCTTGACAGGTGCTACTGCAAAGCTACGATAGGGCTCCGGCATGTCCTTATACACATGCTCTATTATGTCTTCTCTAACGATTCCATTATGGTACTCATCGCTGTAGAGTTTCTTCGTAGCTTCATCTAGCAGACCCTTCTCCTTCTGACTCTTTATCCCCATTCTCTCCACTATGTCTTTTGCCGGGATCTCTCCATAGCCCTTGACTCTTATGAGCGGTATTGGCGCTAGCTCTTCGGGGTCTATACCTAGCTTGCGAAGTAGATCTAGCATCTCTCGTTTTAGCTCTTCTAGAGCCACATAATCATACGGCGCATGAGCAGGCACACTCATTACCACTCCGCTTGCAGTTTCCGGGTCTACAAACTCCGCCGGGAGTACAGGTACTAGCTTTCCTGTTGCCGGGTTCCTTACACGCTTACCGATTAGCTCCTCTCCTTTAATTGACCGCTCTTCTACTATGCCGTCGCGCTGGAACTTTAGCTTGAACGCGGCCCTCTTGCTGACGACATAGCGTCTACCATCAACTTTTACTACAACGTACTCCGCGCTAGGGTTTATCCATATATTTGTGACACCGAATACCGTCTCCGGCCTTAGAGTAGCTGCTGGAAGGTAGAGGCCTCTCTCCAGCTCAAACAGTATTAGCGTGAATTCACCTATCTCCGGCTCCACATCACCCTTAGTATCATGCATGCCTACAGGCATGTTGTGGTTAGGACACCAGCCGACAGGGTGTGTGCCTTTCTTTACTAGGCCTTTCTCCTTCAGCTTTGTGAACTGCCATATTATGAATCTTTTGAACTCCTCGTCTATTGTTGTGAACTCTCTCCGCCAATCGATACTGTAGCCAGACTCTATCATAGCGTTTTTAGCGTCATTATGGAAATACCTTGCCAGGGATAGTGGCTCCTTTAGCTTTTCTATATCCTCTGGCGGCACATCGTAGACGTTTATCATTAGATCTATTAGCTCGTGGTCACCCTTAGCTATTGACTCTGCCATTGTGAGTATCGGCGTTCCTGTGTAGTGGAACCCCATAGGGAATAATACATTGTAGCCGCGCATTCTCATGTACCGTGCGTAGACATCGGTTATAGTGTATGTTCTGCTGTGGCCTAAGTGTAATGGACTGTTAGGGTACGGGAACGCCGCTGTTATAAAGAATTTCGACTTGTTCTCGTCGGGCTCTGCTTCGAAAATGCCTGCCTTCATCCACTTTTCCTGCCATTTACGCGCTATCTTGTATAGCTTGGCGGCGAACTCGTTTATGGGTTTCTTCCTCGACGCTATGTTCGAAGCAATAACTGATCACCCTCCCTATAGCCGCTATAGACTTATATGGCGAAGGTTGTGAGTGGCACTGGTGCTGACCGTGCTGCAGCCATTATTCTCTTGGGTAAAATAAGGATTCACTCAAACCAGCTATTATATAGCCCGGCTCATATAACGTGATAGAAGTAATTAGGAGGCTGTAGCCTACAGCGCCATGGACACAAAATAGATGGGGGAGGATGGGGAACCTCTTGGAGTACGTACAGAAGACTATGAAGGAGATAGTGGTATTCATCGACAAGGTCATTGAGAGACTAAAGCCCGAACAGATTAAACAGATGCTTGACACACTTGAACGCGTCTACCGCGACGGCCACAAGGTTCTAGTAATGGGTGCAGGACGCAGCGGCCTAGTAGGCCGAGCCTTCGCCATGAGGCTTATGCATTTAGGTTTCAACGTATATGTATTGGGCGAGACGATAACCCCCAGTATAGGGAAGGATGACGTCGTTGTCGCGATATCTGGTTCCGGCCGGACAAAGCTTATCGTAACCGCTGCTGAGGCTGCAAAGAAGGTCAACGCCACCGTCATAGCTATAACGAGCTACCCGGATAGCCCCCTAGGCCAACTAGCGGATATAGTGGTGGAGATACCCGGCAGAACAAAGATGGCACCCGACATAGACTACTTTGCACGCCAGATACTAGGTATACACGAGCCTCTAGCGCCACTCGGCACACTCTTCGAGGATACAGCACTCGTGTTCCTAGACGGTGTTGTAGTAGAGCTAATGCATCGTCTAGGCAAGAGCGAAGCAGACCTACGGGCTAAACACGCGAATATAGAGCTATAGAGCGTTACCTTATTTCCGGCAGCCTACTATCGTCCGTACCCTCTATCATAGCTATAGGAGAGCCATACACTAAGACAAGGGAAAGGGGTAGGAATGAGGAAAAGCAAGTCCAACAGGAAGCCACAGCCGAGTATACCCCACGGAACACTAGTGCGCGTCTTCGACCCGTGGCGGAGCAGTCTATGCACATGCCCGCTGAAGTATTCTCTCAACCCGTACACCGGGTGTAGCCATTTCTGCCTCTACTGCTATGCAACCTCGTACATAGGACTTAGGAAGAGCATGCCCAAGAAAGACTATAGAGAAAGGCTCCTACTCGACATAAACAAAATAGATCCCCGCTACCATATAGACATCTCTACGAGTAGCGATCCTTATCCTCCAGAAGAAGAGCAACACCGTACTACTCGCTGGACACTCGAGCAGCTACTACCCCGCGGCTTTCGTGTACTCATAGTCACGAAGGGTGCACTAGTAGCACGCGACGCCGACATATTGTCTAGAGGAAACGCTGCAGTAACCGTGACTATAACCACTATGGATAGAACACTAGCCACTAAGCTAGAGCCGGGCGCCTCATCGCCTAAAGACCGCGTGAAAGCCCTAGAAAGGCTTAACGAGGCAGGAGTCCCCATAGGGCTAAGGCTAGACCCTGTGTTTCCTCTGCTAACCGACGACGAACACTCCATTAGGGAGGTCCTAGAGGCGGCTACAGCAGCAGGGGTTAGATTCGTTGTAACATCTGTCTATAAGGCTAGACCCGACAACCTCCGCCGGGTCCTCTCAGCATTCCCGGAGCTAGAAGAGAAGTATAACAAGATCTACCGCGCGAGGGGCGAAAGGATTAGCGGTTACTGGTATCCAGAGCTAGGCCTCCGAATCAAAATACTTGAAAAGGTACGGACCATAGCTCTCCAGCTCGGGCTAGAGTTTGCCACATGCCGGGAAGGGCTACAACATTTAAATACTGCACCTAGCTGTGACGGCTCACACCTCATACCTACAAAGGTCAAGCGAGGAAGCTATCAAAGACAGCTTGATACATGGCTACGCTCGTAGAATCCTGCTAAGACTGGAGCTGAGCTTCCGCAGTTCTGTAAGCACCAGACTTCGCGGCGGCCACTGTCTCACGGTAATGTCGAGTTTTCTGCTACACTGCTTGCAGATACGCGCTACGGGGTTTACCTGTATGGAACACGACTCACATACCGGACTGCCACATACGTTACAGCTCGCCACTGCCAGCTCTATACCGCATATGCGGCAACGCGCCTCGATACATACTATGCATGCGTCCTTACTCCAGTCGTTCTCACACACGCTACGGCCGCAGATAGGACAAGTGTATCTTGCGGGGGCCGCCCAGCAGACATCGCATACGGATGAGCTAGACCTACGACTCTCCCTCATCTACTTCTTCCTCCACCTCCTCCTCTAGGGGCTCTTCAGCCTCCTCCTCTACTACGGGTTCTAGCTTACCGCGTCTAACTTGTAGTGATGCTATAACAGACTCTGCTAGCTCCTTTACCTTCTTCAGCTCTGTCTTGCTCCTAGCGTATATTGTAGCCCTATACTTGTCTGGACCGTCCGGCTCTATGGCTACTACTGCATCTCCGGCCGCCATGTACATTTTCGTCGCAAACCTGCTAACCTTTGTAGCAGGCACATTGACTTCATCTCTATACTTCATACCGTTCACTGGGAGTTTCTCAACACTCTCAGCCACCATACCGTATGGTGCTGTGCTGCGTGTTTTCTGGCGGCCGCGTTTACGCCTCTGTTGCTGTATAGTATACACCTCCTTGAGCAGCAGCCACGTGTCGCCATGTTTTATCAACACCTTCAAATCGCTCCCCACCTGCAAGTAGTGGCACTCTATTAGTATTAAGAATGACCTTCATAGGCCAGATGGGTTGTATAATCACACAGTCAATCTTTGTATAGTACCCCGAGCCTATCACCTATCACTCCTTTACGCACTAGATTCTCATAGGTACGCCAGATACGTTTCACAGTGACATGTCTTACATCAAAACCTTTCTCTGCTAATATTTCGAGTACGTAGCCGGGGAAGTCCTCAGGGTGGCCAACAAAGCTTCTGGCAGCTTCCACTACGGCTTCAGCTACATCACGTGAACTAGGGTATGGTTTCATCCTTCTTCTCTGCCTAGGATATATGGTCTTCTCAGCCTCGAGAACCTCTTCGAGTACATCTTCCGGAATATAGTCTAGTCTATCGCTCATTGCCTTCTCTCCTCTAGATGAACAGATAGCACTAGCCGTCTCCTCATTCTCCCGCGAGAAGTGACTCCAACATCTTCCCCGCTACTATACACCTTCAGTCTATAGTGCTTCTTCAGCTGCCTTACTATTTTCGACGCACTACCCCTATCCAGCAGCAGAAAGTCAACACCATTACTGTACTCTATTATGTCAACTATCGACCCCATTATCTGGCTACTTGCCTCTATTACAGGCGAGAGTATCTCGGCTAGCTTCTTAGGCGTCTCTCCCCGCACCTGCAGAAGGACATTGTAGTCACCACCCCTGACGTCCTTGCATGCTTGACATATCGTTGGCTTTGCCCTCACATCTACACTGTACTGCACAAAGACTGTCGAGTCTATACCCCATAGCTTCACAGAGAATGTTACACGGTATATCGTCCGCCAAGAAGGCGTTGTCACGGGCTCAACCGATACAAGGCTATACGCTGCAACGTCGCTACTACAGGGCGTTACCCTTTCTGAGAGATACCACCTTAGAAACCTACTTGAGGCTGCATCTAGCTCGCCGCCTTCAACCCACTTATACCCTATCCTTATCGAGCCACAGTGCTTACAGTACTCGAAACTTACCCGGTCAGGGACACAGAGTACTCTTCGCGTCTCTAGATAGCAGCTGAGACAAAGAGGACCTACGTTTTCGTGTTGGGTGAGAAGCCTACCACACCTCACACATATACGCTCCATCCTTGTTATTCCCGTAAAAGGACCTATTATGCTGCCAGAGTCCTAATACCCTTCTCCACCCTTGCCCAGCTCCTGGAGCGAACCCCGGGAGACAGTGATGAGATAGACCCGGTTTGAGCCGCCTAAGAGGGGGCCTCTATGGCCCTGGAGGCTATGAAGTATCCTAGTCCAGCTGAGGCTCTCAGAAACGGTACGGAGAATCTCGGGTGTTACCAGCCCGGCAAACCTATCCCCTTCTATGAGGCTATATCTCGCCCCGGGGATAGTTCATGGCAGCTATAGATACCGGGCCAAGCATCAACACCGTCCACCCTCACGTGCTGGAAAACACTGTCGGCCGAGAAGCCTTAGAGGACCTAGTACGCGAGATAACCATACTAGCCTCTATGAGCTCGGTGCTAGACGGGATAGGAATACCATGTGCTGAGTGCAAAGAACACTTCTACATGCTGCTAGCAGAGTGGGCTAGGCTCATAGACGCAGAATACGTTGAAAATGCTGCTGTCATGGCTGCAGACAAGAAGAGAGACGCTACCGCCCTCGTAGACGTCTGGGGCGAAGAGGGCTTCAAGATGGTCTTAAGCTACGTGGGATCAGGCTCCTGCAGTGCTGAACTCCTAAGGGAACTGATTGCAGAGATTACAGATGTACTAGCATTCAGCGAGGAGGCATCTCGAGAGTTTAAAAAGATGGCCTCCAACGCGACATGCAAGGAGCTACGCGGACTAGTGGTGCTTGCACTAATGGTTCCGCCGAGGGGCTAGACCCTTGGGTTATGCACGACTAGACTTGCTGTATGTCGTTAGCAAGCTCTCAGAGGCCGCTATACGGAAAGCTACTGGGCTTAACTATGGCCTCAGCGATGTACCCCGAAGCCTTAGAGACGCTGGCGAGGAGATCGTTGAAAGGGTAGCGAGCCAGCTTGTGGTGGATGACGAGGATACACTACGGTGCAAGATATGTGGTAGGGGGCCCTTTACCCGTAAAGGCCTTTATCTTCATATTAGGCGTGTACACCTGGACATAGTCTACGACATAGTTAGGAGCGAGCTAGAGACGTATCTTTGGAGGCTAAAGAACACATAGATAGTGGGTCTGAAGGGGTGGAGCACGCTCATCGCCCAGCTCCAAGCTAAGTAGAAGTAAGTGGGCTCGCCACTGGAGTCTATCTTCACCCCCTCAGAGCGGTACGGGTAACTATTCTCATACCTCTGTCAGTTTCTACAACTATACCCCACAC
>DQVR01000082.1 GCA_015661645.1 Pyrodictium delaneyi | reverse complement strand
TTTGGCGTAGGCATAGCCTCTACTAAGCCGCCCTACATTCTGTCCAACGTCCGTGACGTATACAGCCCAAAGGAAGGGGGTATTCATCCACGCGAAGCTGCTAGCCACCATGCAAAAGTAACGCCGACAGTTCTACGTGAGGCACTCCGGCAAGCAGGCCTTAGCATAAACGATGTAGACGGTATAGCTGTAGCGCTTGGGCCTGGCCTGGGTCCGGCACTGAGGGTTGGTGCGACTATAGCTCGTGGCCTCTCAGCTTACTACTCGAAGCCGCTTATACCAGTAAATCATGCCCTTGCCCATATAGAAATAGGGAGGCTCACAACCGGTTTCGGTGATCCACTAGTTCTCTACGTCTCTGGAGGAAATACAATGGTGGCAGCCTTTGCCAAAAAACGTTACCGTGTATTCGGCGAAACGCTCGATATCGCACTGGGTAATCTCCTTGACACATTTGCAAGAGATGCCGGCCTAGCACCCCCATATGTTGTAGACGGTCTTCACGTAGTAGACCGCTGCGCAGAAGACGCTACTAGGCCAGCCGACCTCCCATACGTTGTGAAGGGGATGGATGTCTCGTTTTCCGGCCTCCTCACAGCGGCTCTAAGAATGTGGAGAAACGCGAATACGGAGCGTCCAGCCATATGTCTGGGTCTACGCGAGATAGCCTACGGAGCCGCGGTAGAAGTTGCAGAAAGAGGGCTAGCTCACACTAGGAAGAACTCTGTACTCGTAACGGGCGGTGTAGCAGCAAGCCCTATACTCCGTAGAAAGATCGAGGAGATGGCCAAGTATCACGGGGCGTCTGCGGGTTATCCGCCTCCCTCGCTGGCGGGAGACAACGGTGCTATGATAGCATGGGTCGGGCTGCTAAACTTCCTAGCAGGTATAACTATCAGCCCCGAAGAGGCTGTGGTGAAGCAGCGTTGGAGGCTAGACTCGGTGGAGGTTCCGTGGCGCTAAAGGGCCTGGAAGGGCTAGGAAGGCCTCATTACAGGGGTGCAGAGGCGTACTTGTACGTAATAGAGTGGCTTGGCCGTAAGGCTGTATTGAAGCTACGTATACCAAAACGCTATCGCCACCCGATACTAGACAAGAGGCTTCGATGGCGCCGTACAGCTAACGAAGCGAGAGCTATCTTAGCTGCTATCAGAGCTGGTGTAAATGCTCCAGCGATATACTATGTGGACCCCGTGGCTGGTGTAATAGTCATGGAGTATATTGAAGCAGTTAGCCTCTACGAAGTCATAGAGAAGGAGCCGGAGGCGGCAGAGCAGTATGCACGTAGACTCGGCGAGGCCGTGGGTATCCTACACGGCAAGGGGATAAGTCATGGAGACCTAACCACGAGCAATGTACTTGCCAGGGACGGTGACGTCTACTTGATAGACTTTGGGCTAGCATCCTTAAAGAGTAGCGAGCGTGAACAAGCAGTGGATGTGCATCTTTACCTGCGTAGCCTCGAATCAACACACCCAGAGCACGTCGATACAATGCTTGAGGCCTTCCTAGAAGGCTATAGGTCTGTCCGTGGGGAAGCCATGGCGGAGAAGGTTATGCGGCTTGTCCATGAGATAAGGCTTATGGGCAGATATAGGGAGGAGAGGAGGACAGCATGGTATCAAGAAGAGTAATATATATAGCTACATCTAACATGCACAAGGTCGAAGAAATAAGGAGTATTCTTCGGGAATGTGGGTACAATGTTGAGCCAATAGATGCCCCTAAACTTGAGCTGCAAGGCGACCTCCAGAAGGTGGCCCTGTACGCCGCCACAGTGGCCTATAGCGTAACCGGTAAGCCTGTGATCGTAGAGGATGCGGGCCTGTTCATAAAAGCCCTCAATGGGTTCCCAGGCCCCTACTCTGCGTACGTCTATAAGACAATTGGTATAGACGGTATACTGAAGCTGATGCATGGTATCAAAGATAGACGGGCCTACTTCTACTCAGTAATAGCGCTAGCACATAGCAGCGGTGTAACACTCTTTGAAGGAAAATGTAATGGGTCAATAGTTAACGAGCCTCGTGGTAGCAAAGGGTTTGGTTTCGACCCGATATTTATGCCAGAAGGCAGTACTAAAACCTTTGCCGAGATGGAGATAGAGGAGAAGAACATATACTCCCACCGTGCACAGGCAGCGAGAGCCCTATGCCGCTGGCTAGAGGAGAACTGTGGCATATAGGGTGACGCCCCGTCTTGGAGGCCTAATAGGGTTTATTAGTCTCAGAGCCGGGTCTCGGCCTTCATGGCCTAGCCTGGGGATAGGGAGCCCCGGGAGTAGGGGCTCCGGTTAGGCTCTCTAGGGCTCCTACTCGCCGGGAGAGGTGAGCAGCTGTGGCAGGTAAGAGAAGAAAGAAGGGTAGGTCGCACTCAACAAGACCTGCTAGCCCCACAGTTCCGAAGTGGGTCCAGTACGACCCAGAGGAGATAGAAGAAATAATAGTAGACCTAGCGAGGAAGGGCTACGGCCCTAGCATGATAGGCATCATACTGAGGGACCAGTTTGGTATTCCACTAGTCAAGCCAATACTAGGCAAAACTATAGTAGAGGTACTGGAAGAGCATGGTATAAAGATGGTCGTGCCAGAGGACCTCTTCAGCCTCATAGAGAAGGCTGTGAACCTTCGCCGCCACCTAGAGGAGCACCCGAAGGACACACATGCCAAAAAAGGTCTACTAGATCTTGAGTCAAAGATACGCAGGCTCGCCGAGTACTACAAGAGGGTAGGAAAGCTGCCAAAGGACTGGCGCTACGACCCGCAGCGCGCAAAGCTGCTAGTAGCAGGCGGCTTGTACCAGGAGCAGTAAACGCCTACCACTACTTCTTGTTTGCTAATACCGTACTCTGCCCTAGTCTTGAGGATAGGGGAAGGTAATTCTAAGCAGAGTTTGCTTGTGCATCTATGCTACGGGGATATCATAGGTTGAACCTTGACGAAGCTTTATCGAGATTCGTCGGCGAGAAAGAGGCAGCTCTCCTAAGGCCCTCTGCTAGCCAGATAGGTGCAGCGGCAAAGGATTATGGCTATATAGAGGTGTATGCGTATCCTTCTCTTGACGCTGTTCTCGCCTCAGCTATAGCAGTGAACGTGTTTACTCGGAACAACGTGGGATTCTCTCTATACTTTATGCCGCTACCTCCCAGCGAAGTAGATGCCCCATTATTACTGCTCGGATACCCGTCATCAATAGCCCACGACATAGCACCCCGTAAGCCCTCGGCACTAGTAGGATTTGGCGAGATGCCTCAAGGCCTGCTGCCACTGGCTGTCACAAGCACTACATCGTCGAGTACTGCTAGCCTGCTTGCCGGCGTGCTGTCGGAGATAACGATAGTAGGCTACCCGGCGATCTACGGTATTGTAGCAGCCTACTGGCGTGGCCTCGACCTAGGTAAGCGTGGCGAGTTTGTCGGGTTTGAGAACGGCGTTATAGAGATGCTGAAGCTCGAAAACAAGGTCGAGGAACACTTCAGCCTAAGGCTGTTCAGATGGCTATTTGAGCCCACAGAGGAGGCCCTGTACCTAACACTTGACCCATATCTTCCTGGCATAAGCGGTAAGCCGGAAAAGGCTCGCAAGCTGCTTGAGGCTGATGCGAGGCTAGCCCAGCTCCTCGGCAAGACTATGGAGGAAGCCCCAGAGCAGTCTGTAGCAGTGCTCGGCGAGAAGCTATACAATGTCCTCAAGGAGGCAAGCAGTGTACCGCGTAGGCCGTCCGAGCTAATAGGTGTAGTATACTACAGCCGTGTAGCGCCTCTCAAGGACCTACGCGAAGCAGCCATAGTGCTTGCAGTGTATGGGGAAAAGCAAGGAATAGCCCCGCTATCTTCGCTCGGGCTTGCTGAGGAGCTAGTGGCGGCAGCAGCATACTATACATACACTAGACATGTTGACGCCATAGTTGAAACGGTGGAGGCTAATGCTGCCAAGAAGAGACCCCCCATACAGAGGGCTGGTGGGTTTACTGTAGCAGTCCTAGAGCGGGTCGGTGACGCGCCACTCCTACCGGTTGAGCGTATACTCCGTAGGCTGGGAGTAGTCAGAGAGCAGGAGGTAGCAGCATACCCTATAGACAAGTCTACTATGCTGGTCTCAATGGAGAGTCTACTTAGCCAGTATGGCATAGGAGCGGTGAAAGAAGCTATCGAAGGCAAGTGTCTACGCTACATAGAGGGTGGTCTCCTTGGAGAACTCCGTCTCGAGTGCCAGTCGTAGGGTAACGATAAGCGTTAGCTTAAGGGTGCAAAGGGTAGGCGAGGACACAGCGAGAGCACTGGCAGCTGCATTACGCCCTGATAACAAGACGGCGCCAAGCTGGATGAACATAACTGAGCATGTAGATGGAGACGATATAGTTATAGAAGTTGCAGCGGAGGTCGAGAGCGCAAGGAGAATAGGCTCAATACGCAATACTGTAGATGAGATACTGGAGTATCTCTACTCCCTTCTAAAAAGCATAGAGGAAACTACTAAGACTTTAAAGCAGCCCGGGGACACGCACGGCGGTACCGGGGCAGTGGGTAATGAGCCGCAGACCCGGCGGAACTAGGGATAAGTGGCGTCTCAAGAAGTGGTATGAGGTAATAGCACCGCCAGTATTCGGTAACGTAAGCCTCGGCACGACCCCGGCTGACGACCCGCGCAAGCTAATTGGTAGAGTAATGGAGACAACACTGTACGACATAACGGGCGATTTCTCGCTCGTGCATGTGCATCTATTCTTCCAGATAACGGACGTGGACGAGGAGAACCTCAAAGCACTTACAAGGTTCAAGGGGCACGAGCTAGCGCGCGACTATATGAAGAGTCTCATAAGGAGAAAGAGCAGCAAGGTCCAGGGTATATACAATGTAGTGACTAAGGATGGTTATGGCCTCAGGATAACCGGTGTGGTCCTTACGACCTATAGGTGCAAGACAAGTCAGAAGAGGGCTATAAGGAAGATAATGGGTGAGATAATAACTAAGCGTGCTGCTGAGATGACGCTGGACGAGCTTATAAAGGCCATGCTCTTCGGACAGCTAGCTAACGAGATATTTGAGGAAGCGAAGAAGATCTACCCACTGCGTAAGGTAGAAGTCTACAAGTCAAAGCTGCTGACAGTACCAGGTCCAGACGGTAAGCCGCAGCCAGCGGTTGTAGTGTCCCCGCTAATGTTTGAGATACGCTAAACATGATAGTCTCTGCTACGCATTTTTACTATACAGGTAGACTAGTTGGCGTCTCTCTTCCAGCAGTCATATTCCTATAGATTCTGTGGCTACTCTCTAGCCTTCTGGCTGGTTGTCTCTTGAACAGTTAGGCCTATAGATATGGTAACTGCTGTGCGGGCTATTTTGTGTATAGCGTTGCCGAGTCGCCGAGAACATTAGAGGAAAGAGGGAGTACTCCACGCCGTAGCTCCTGGAGGGTTGATGCTTGGTAAGCCAGGATTGCAAATTGTTGCTGGTTAAGACTGTCCTAGGCATGGAGCGGGTCGCTGCCAGCTATATAGCCGAAATCGATCCCGGCGCCCGTATAGAGCCATCGCCAAGGGGGTTCAAAGGTCTAGTACTTGTCGAGGCTTCCAGGGACAAGTACGAGGTAGCTAGAGAGATAGAAGCAAAGGTACCGGAGGCAGAGAAGGTCATAGTAGCTGAGGCATGCACCGAAGCAGAGCCGGCTAAGATAGCTGAGGCTGCTGCAGCACTAGCGCCAAAGTTCATCTCGAGCAGCGAGACTTTTGCAGTCCGTACAGTGAGGCGTGGGAGACACAACTTTACAAGCATAGACGTGAACGTGGTAGTCGGCGATGCTGTCAGACGCGCTACCGGTGCTCAAGTAAACCTCAGGTATCCCGATAAGGTAGTAGCTGTAGAGATTATACAGGATCTAGCGCTCATAGCGTTCTACCCCGGGTCGCGTGAATGGCGCAAAATGAGGCCCGGTAAGTATCCTCTCTACAAGCTCTTCCGCCGTTTCTCGATAGCCCAGATGCCCTACCTGGGCCCTCTCGACGCTTGTAGAACTATGGGGGTTAGGATAGGCAGGGAGGTTCAGAACTTCGAAGTAGGAGAACTAGTTGTCTCGCCTATAGGTCTTGTAGACGCGCGCCAGCTCAGCGTGTTCCTAGAAGGGGTGTTCGAGGGTATAGAGTCCCGGTACCAGATACAGCGCAAGAGCTATGGCAGGGAGGTGCACCGAGTACCCGTCTACGTACAAGACCTATATCAGCTCGTGAGAAGCCGCTACAATGAACCGATAATAGTGTTCGAGCCCGAGGGAGACCCCGTCTCTAGGCGAGCAAGAGACATACTCGAGATAGTGAAGCGTAATAGAAGGGTTACACTGCTCTTTGGCTCTAGAGAGGGAATCCCAGAAGGCATTTACCGGCTTGCAGACCTAGTTCTCGACATTGCTCCGGGGATAACGCTATCTACAGAGTATGCGGCGGCTTCCGCGCTCATAGCGATAGGCAGTATAATACACGATATGCTAGCGCTGGACCAGGATAGCAGTAACGAGGCCCGCAACGAGAAGGCTATTGAAGGGGGCCAGCATGCTTAACCTTTCCTGCTAGCTTCTAAGAAACATGGCCAGGGAGTGTATAGCGTCTGCACACAGGTACTAGAAAACGGTTAAGCCGGTATACCCTTTGCTTTTAGCAGTCTTGCTATCTGTTTAGCTAGCAGTGGATCCCTGCGCCCAAGGTCCCTTACAAGCCGCCGGATATTCTGGGCCGGGTTCGGCCTCCGTGGCTGCCTTCTACGCCTTCTAGGTATAGTTGGCTGTGGTGGCTCAATGTACTCGCTTATCTCGTTGAGTACGGCCTCGCGGGCGTCATCGAGCTTTGCGGGCGTCATTGTAGCGGAGGCCTTCTCTAGTATGGCTTCTACCTCCTCTAGCGGTTTTTCGGTATTCACGATCCCCTCTAGCTCCGACCTAACGGACTTTATAAACTCTATATCCTTGTCCTTCGAAACCATATATATGAATGTGTTGGCTACTAGGCTTGCAAGCATAGTAGCTACACGCCTAGCTTCTCCAAGGCCGGAGTCAACAGGCTTTAACGGAGTATACAGAGCGTCGGCGGCCGCTACTAGGGCCCTTGCACAAGCGATAGGCTCGGAGCCATCTCTGGCGCACGTGGACTCTACATGGTTGATAGCGGCTTCAAATATCGATGCCATTATGTTGCGCCAAGCCACGTTGCAGCGCCTCCACGCGCCTTGTTCTAGCCCCTTTCAGAGGATTACACGCCGCGACTTAGACAGCACCAGAGTAGGCCTTATTTGCAGTGCGTTTCTAACCATGATAGCGTACATCTCCTAGGGCCGGGTCAGTGCTATAGCAGTAGCAGATGGGCAGCGGGGTGACGGAGTTGATGCGTATACTCATAGTGTCCGACATACACGGTTCTCTAGGAAAGGTTGAGCGCCTTGCAAGAATAAAGAGGGAGCTGACAGTAGTGGCAGGCGATATATCCAGGTGCGGGTCCATAGAGGAGGCTAGAGCGGTGCTCGGAGAGCTTGTACGATAGTCCCCTGTAGCGTGGATACCAGGCAACTGTGACAGCCTTGAACTGGCCAGAGTAAGCATAGCCAATGCCGAGTGTATACATATGAAAGTCTACAAGTTCAGGGAGCTAGTACTCGCCGGCATAGGTGGCTCAATATACACCCCGTTCAGCACTCCATTCGAGTACAGCGAGGAAGAGTATAGCAGGATGCTAGCAAAGCTGAAAGAAGAAATAAAAAAGAACAGTAACAATGGTAAGGTGGTACTGGTATCGCATACACCCCCGTACATGAGCGGACTAGACCGCGTAAGGGGCGGCGAATACGTTGGCAGTCCAAGCCTCCGCAAGCTTGTTGCCGAGACGCGACCACTTCTAGTAGTTGTTGGACACATACACGAAGCATGGGGAGTCGCGAGTGTCGAGGGCGTGCTAGCCGTAAATCCTGGCCCCCTTAAAGCCGGGAGATACGCCATAGCAGACATCGATACAGTCAAGAACATAGTACGTGTACGTCTTGCAAGGCTCTCAGAGAGCCCTTGCGGCTGATGAACCTTAGCCGACGTGGAAGGAGGCTCAACAATCCCGGCCCTTCGCTGCTAGCGCTCCACATACGGAGGGTTCGGCGAAGAGCGCTCACATCACAGCCTCCTCTAATGGTGGTGAGGGGCAGGGAGATAGCAGTATATTAATTCTGGGCTTGGCAGCACGACGTGCCCGGGGGTGCGGAAAGTATGTCGACCTCTGGGCTCAAGGGCATAAATGCTGTCGGCCATAAGGGCTGGGTAGAAGTCAAGTGTAGGATATGCGCCAAGAAGCTAGACGTCACCCTAGACATAGTCTATGTCTGCCAGCACTGCCGTGACCGCTACGACGCGTACTTCTGCACAGCGGATGCAAGACGGGTGCACTACCGCTGCCCCTTCTGCGGCCGCGAGCTGCAGCCAATAACACCATGGATAGCCCAGAAGCGCCGCTAACACACGGAGACCAGCGTCCCGGTGGCCGCCGGGCCCTATTTTACCCGTCTCGTTGGGAGGCTCCACAGTGTACACTTCTTGCCCAACTAGCTTAGAGCTGGGCCATTAGCTACTAGGCCTGGAGAGGGAGACCTAGAGCCCAGATACTATGGTTCAGTGCACGGCGGTGGGCAAGGGATGGCTGTGCCTCCAGCAGCAGAGCAGCCCAAGATAGTAGAAGCTTGGAAGGGCGTTACGGAGTACTGGTATGAGGAGTTTAGAAGAGCAATCGTTATCCGCGATGCGAATGGCTGTATAGTAATATCGCTAGACGTCTATAGTCGGCTTAACGCGCTTCCTCCAGAGTACCGAGTAGAAGGCAGGCTTGAGGCAGACTCGTCGGTTGAAGTCCTCTATGTAAACGCATCAGCCATAGCTGAGAAAATACAGGGTGTAAAGCCGGAGAAAATAGAACTCACAATAATACGTACGGTTGTCGATAAGGAGGAGCGTTACGAGGTAAGCGATGTAAGAATAACATGCTGCAAGTGTAGGAACCTCTCCTACGACGATGTGTACCGGGTCTATAGGAGCGTAGTAGAGGTTATCGAGCAACGTGACCCAGAAACCAGTCCGCTAACCCCGCCGCAGCCTGTCGAGAAAGTCTACCGTGCACGGCTCGCTAAGCGTTAGATGGTATACCTGCAGGCTTCAGCCCCTAGGGCATTATAAGGGGCTGTATAGCTCCCTAACCACTAGGTAAGGGACTACAAGTTATGCCTATGCCGTTCTCTATACTAGCTGATACGTTCGAGAAGCTTGAAAGAGTTACAGCACGTACCCAGATGCTCCTTTACCTCGTAGAGCTATTCAAGAAAACGCCTCCAGAGGTAATTGACAAGGTAGTCTACTTCCTACAGGGCAAGCTGTGGCCGGACTGGAAGGGGCTCCCGGAACTCGGTGTAGGCGAGAAGCTCCTTATAAAGGCGGCAGCCATATCGTTACATGTGTCGGAGCAGCAGGTTGAGCAGCTAGCTAAAAGACTAGGTGATATAGGTAGAGCCATAGAGATGATTAAAGCAGAGAGAACGAGGAAGGCGCCAGCACCAGGTCTCCTGGCATTTATTAAGAGACAGGACGGCTCCACCGTGGGTCTTACGGTAGAAAAGGTGTACGATACCTTAGCAAAAATTGCACAAGCGCAGGGAGAGGGAAGCCGAGAGATAAAGCTGAAGCTACTCGCAGGCCTACTAGCGGAGGCCTCCCCGAAAGAGGCCAAATACATTGCTAGATTCGTTGAGGGTAAGCTTAGGCTTGGTGTAGGAGACGCCACGATAATGGAGGCCCTAGCGGTAGTCTATGCTGGCAGCGCGTCTATGAGGAACATAGTCGAGAGGGCATATAACCTTCGTGCCGATCTAGGCCTAGTGGCTAAGATACTAGCTACCAAGGGTGTGGATGAGCTCAAACACATAAAGCCCGAGGTAGGCATACCTATTAGGCCTATGTTGGCAGAGAGGCTCAACGATGCGGCGGAGATACTCCGCAAACTAGGTGGAAAGGCGCTGGTGGAGTACAAGTATGATGGCGAACGCGCGCAGATACATAAGAAAGGAGACAAGATATGGATATTCTCGCGGCGGCTAGAGAATATAACCTATATGTATCCCGACGTAGTGGAGATGGCTAGGAAGGGCATAAAGGCTAACGAGGCTATAGTAGAAGGCGAGATAGTGGCAATAGACCCGGAGACGGGCGAACTGCGGCCATTCCAAGTGCTAATGCATCGAAGGCGTAAACACGATATCCACCTGGTCCTTTCCGAAATACCAGTGGCAGTATACCTATTCGACACGGTTTACGTAGACGGTGAAGACCTCACAGTAAAGCCCCTACCTAAGAGGCACGAGATGCTCGAAAAGATCATAGAGCCGAGCGAGAGATGGCAGCTAGCGAAAGGAATAGTAACCGATAGTCCTGAGGAACTTGAGACATTCTTCCTTAAAGCCATAGAGGATGGCGCCGAAGGCGTCATGGCTAAAGCCATACATGATCGTAGCATATATCAGGCAGGAGCGCGTGGCTGGTTATGGATAAAGTATAAGCGTGACTACAAGTCAGAGATGAGTGACACTGTAGACCTTGTGGTCATCGGCGCGCTCTACGGAAAAGGGAGGCGTGGTGGCAAATTCGGGGCATTGCTCATGGCCGCATACGACCCCGAGACAGACACATTCAAGAGCGTATGCAAGGTGGGCAGCGGCTTCACAGACGAAGACCTGGAGCGTCTGGATGACATCCTCAGACCATACATACGCGACCACAAACCAGCGCGTGTCGACAGCCAGATGAAGCCAGACGTCTGGGTCGAGCCAGCGCTAGTAGCAGAGATAATTGGTGCTGAGCTAACGCTGAGCCCTATACACACTTGCTGCTATGGCTGGGTCAGAAAAGGAGCAGGTATATCCATAAGGTTCCCACGGTTCATAAGATGGCGACCCGACAAAGGGCCAGAGGACGCTACAACGACTAAAGAGCTGTATGAGATGTACCTAAAGCAGCTGAGGAAAGTCAAAGAAACGGCATAACCACTTGTTGACTATCTTGTTAGAGCTTTTCATAAGCATGTCTAAGACCTCTTTCCATAATTAGGCTTGTTATGGCTCTAGGTAGTTCCCGGCTATGAGGACTACCCGGCAAGTAGGAGCCGTAGCAACGGCGGTGACTGTTCAGAGTTTCGCCGAGCCCCATACCCTTGTGACCCCTCTTAGCCGCAGCTGCACCATGTGTGAGGATAACGGGGTACGCTAGGCCCTCCCGGAACGCTTAGTATAAGGGGCTACGGCTAAGGAAGAAAGCAGGAAACCCTGGGGAGGCCGTGAAGAGGGACCCCATGCAGTGGCCTCTACCTAGGCGGACTCTTTAGAACCCGAGGAGTCTCGATGCTCTCCTCGGGGATGTTGTGGGGCCGGCGCTTCCGAGCCTCCTCCCTTTGTGGAAGAAGACTCAGGCGGTGCGTGTTCCTTTTTCTTATTGGAGGGACGGAGCAATAAGGACAAGAGCTTCTTGGCAGTGATTGTGCCTACTATTTCTCCCCGCTCGTTTACCACGGCTATTATCGGTTCATGGAG
>DQVR01000047.1 GCA_015661645.1 Pyrodictium delaneyi | reverse complement strand
CGCGAGCCCGGTTCGTGGATAGCGAGGACGCGCGCCGCTTGCTACCGCTCTACGCGAAGCTAGTCGAGAAGGCTGTGGCGCACCGTGTCCTAGGCTACATAGAGCAGGGCTCGATGGATGCGCGGCTTCTACTGTTTGATGGCGAACTGGTGCCATACCAGCTGCTCTTTAAGAGTCAGAAGGCAGTCTCCCGGAGCCGGTTGCTGACGAGGCTAGACGAGTCCATGGCTCAGCTGCTCGAGAGAGCCCGGCGTCTAGGCCTAACACTCGTCGGCGTGGTTAAGCGGAGTTACTCCCGGCTCCTAGGTGCCCGGCTAAGCCGCCGCCTAAGCCTCAATGATAAGGCGGTTATGAGCCTGCTACTAGGCAGCGGCGAATACCTCGTCCTGGGCTCGTTCGAAGAGCTTCTCCCCCGCTACGCCGAGATAATAGCTATGGAGAAGAGCGTTGAGCCAAAGAGGTACAGGAGCATAGTGGAGGAGAGGCTTAGGATCCGCAGAGAGTATGGCGAGGTGACAGTGGTGTTCTATAAGCCCTCCCTAGCCCATCCGAGCCAGCAGGCTGTACGCGTAGAGATAATAGACTATGGTGGGCTGGGCCTGGAGAACATACTATCAATGCTCAATAAGCTTACGAACCCGGCCACGGGGCTCCCCTACCCCATAGACCTTGTGGACGAGTATACCCGGCTCGAATCCAGAATGCTCGAGCTCCTAAGGAGAAAGATAATAGGCCACCTAGCGGAGATGCTGGAGGCCGTAGGCGGCTCTGGGGCGCTAGTGCTTCTCGGCCATACGAATCCTGAGAAACGCTATGTCTATGAGCCGCGCCGCGGCAGGCGCTAGCCCCCGTCAACGCTATCTATGTACATGAGTAGTGGGCGCCGTAGTGGGTTCATCAAGCCTGCTACGTAGAATTCGCGGCGCCCGAGCATGGCTAGGCTTGCCTCGGTCACCCGGCCGAGATCGAGGTAGCCGGCAAGCTCCTGTAGGTCGCCGGTGGACTGCAGCTTGGAGAAGAACACGGTGCCTAGGTTGCTCCGCACACCAGGCCTTATGTCGCGTGCTATACGCTGGCTAGCTACTATTATAAAGTACCTCCACTTTCTACCCTCTCGAGCCACGGTCTCAAGGGCCCGACTAGCCTCGCCGCAGTATTCGCATGCGTAGTTCTGTGCCTCGTCTACAACTAGGCCTAGGCTTATGGGCCTCCTCTCTCTCGCTATTATCTCCCACGCGGCGTTAGCTATCGATGCCAGTATGCCCCGCTTAACCTCTATGTCCTGCTCATCGCTCATGTCTATTACTACTAGCTTCTCGCGAAGGGCGGTATTCACCACATCCAGGGGCTCGAGCCTGCGTGCTTTGAGGCTCTCGAACACATGTTCGGGGACGGATAGGCGGGTTAAGAGCCTTAGCTTGAGTATACTAGCCGGGCGCATGTTGAGCCTCGCGGCCACGGTTTTGAGGAGCTCTAGGAACTCGTCGCGCGCGCTAGGCTGCTTCCCGCCAGTGTACCGGGCTAGGCCTTGCTGCCTAGCCCGGTGGCCCAGTATCTCGCTACACTCCTCGCTCTGGTAGCGCTCGTCTCCGCTATTGTTGCTGTAGACGCTCATGGCGTAGCACATTGCTGCTATCTCTACAGCGTCGCGCTGCTGGCTCTGAACCCCGGTCAGCCGGGATATTATAGAGGCGAATATCTGTGGCTCTATCCTTATCTCCGAGGCCCTTACCACGGTGCCGCCTAGTCTACCGGCGAAGGGCGCGTAGTCTACGCCACTGTGGTCGAATACTACCAGGCTATAGCCCTTCTCCACCAGCTCCTTCATCATGCGGAGGATCAGCCTGCTCTTCCCCGTACCGGTGGCGCCGAAGACACCTACATGGTAGTTTAGCCACTCGGTGTCCAGCGGTAGGCGCCACCTGCTATACCGGTGCACGCCTATAGTTATGGGCCTTGATACTGTTAGGTAGTCTGTAAGGGGCTTTGCATCGACCAGCTTGAAGACCTTGCTGCCTGGTGTCGGTGCATAGACGTTGTTGACGAGCCCCCGGGCGCCATCGCAGACCGGGCCTTCGTCGCATATGCCGGCGTATATCTCGACGTATGCGTTTGAGAACGGCATAACTACCTCGGTGTCGAGGGCGTCTGGGTGCTCGACATATATGTTGTGTATGCTGCGGCGGAGGAACGGCTCATACCGTGTAATCCAGCGCACTACGCCCAGCATATAGTAGTTCTCCAGACGGGGATCGACTAGCAGGACAAGGTCCTCTTCTAGGACGCGTAGCTCGCGGTCACGGCGGAGCGCTATCGGCGCCATGGAGGCGCTTGCGCCGCTGAGTACTATGCCGACCTCCTCTGCTACTCTTGGAAGCGCGATGGGCACGATCCCTAGGCCCCGCGTAGGATAGCTGTGCCGGGAATACTAGAAGAATGTCTAGGTTCACAAGGCTCCCAGCACCAAACTATATATGGCCCATACTTGGTGGGAAGTAGGTGGGAGTAGCGGCCTTGTTAGCAGCAGTAGCGGCTACCGGCGCGTTCATACTACTGGCTGCTGTGGCGCTGCTCGGAGGCCTAGACGTGGATGACAATACTTACATGGACCCAGACGTGTGCTACCTATGCCTAGAGGAGATAGCCTAGCAGCAGCACCATATCAGCTGAGCACTCACTGAAGCCTACTACACCACCAGGACGAACAGGGATTTGAGGTACTCTAGGTGGGGAGACGAGGGCCTAACCGGGTGGTCAGGAGGCATACCCCTCACACCGCCGAGCGGCCTATAGCTTATACCGGCTCGTGCCAGCGCCCTCGCGACAACGGAAATGAATTCTCTACGGCCCAGGTGAGTGCTGCAGCTGCTAAAGACGATTATAGAGCCGTTGGTGGCAAGCCTAGCTGAGAGAAGGTACAGCTTCTCGTAGGCCCGTAGGCCCCGCTGGTACGCTCCGGGATGCGGTATAAACGCCGGCGGATCGACAGAGATAGAATCGTATTCTTGCCTCTCTGCTATGGCTTTTGAGAGGAAGCTCCAGACATTCGACTGGACTATCTTTGCTCGATTCTTTACCCGGTTAAGCTCGAGGTTCGCACGCAGCAGGGTAACGGCCTTCTCGTCTTCCTCTACAAATACGGCGTGTTCCGCGCCATTAACAAGGGCCTGGACGCCGAAACCGCCGGTATAGCTGAAGAGGTCTAGCACAGCCCCTCGGGCTAGCTCGCCGAAGTCGAGCCGGTTGAGCCTCTGGTC
This sequence comes from Pyrodictium delaneyi, assembly GCA_015661645.1. Taxonomy (GTDB): domain Archaea; phylum Thermoproteota; class Thermoprotei_A; order Sulfolobales; family Pyrodictiaceae; genus Pyrodictium; species Pyrodictium delaneyi_A. The sequence goes on along the minus strand of DQVR01000047.1, from coordinate 6,976 downwards.
CAGAAAGAAACCAGTCTTCTGCCCAACGCGGACATCCACTATAAAGCGGGCCTCGCCCTCACGTATTATGGTCCTCGTCTTGCCGCCTATACGGATACCCTCACGCGGAGGTAGGCCTATGTCGCGGCGTGTCCTCTGGAGGCTCTTCTCGTATACGTGCCGGGCGCCGGTAGCCTCGGAGACAGCCTTGGCCACCGTGTTGCTGTGTACGTCCCAGACTATGCTGCTAGACTGATAGACAGCTAGGTCAGCGTAGACATCCACTATAAGGCCCGGCATCATATCGCCATCGCTGTGTACCAGCCTGTAGCCGCCCTCTGGATCCCTTGTGTAGCCTATCCGGCGCCGTGCCAGGTAAGCTGCCTCCACGAGCGCATAGATGGCCTCCTCGGCGCCTCTGAAGCTACAGTCTCCGAGCTCTACTAGCCTCAGCGCTACCGGGCCTACTGTGTCGTAGAAGCCGCAGCCAAGCAGCTCGCCACGCGGGTCCTCGGCCACGACAAGACTGCCCGGAGGCAGGCCCCTTGGCGTCTCGACCCACTTGCGGTACACCATTAGCGCGCCTTCTCTCCGGACAGCGGCCGCCCCCTCGCCGAACACCCTAACGCTGGGTAGAGGCTCTCCGGCCAATACACTGCCCCTCCGCCCCTCTACTAGCCTCGGGTTATCTGAACGCCTAGAGCCAGCGGAGATGTCAACACGAGCGAAGCGAGCCCGCCAGCGGCCAGAGCAACTCTAGCCCTATTCGCGTCTATGCCGAGGAGTAGCGACACGACAGCCCCCGTGTATATCCCGGTGACGGGGAGCGGGATAGCTACGAACAAGGCGAGGCCGGGCAAGCCATACCTGGATGTTAGTCTGCGCGCTCTCTGCTGTGCAGCCTCGACACGGGCTACGAGTAGTCCTAGGAAGCGGAGACGGCGAGAATAGTCTAGTAGTAGGCCCCACGCGCGCTGTGCTATAGAGGGTAGTACTAGCGCCAATAGTATGGCCTCCGTGGCGGCCACCGCGAACGCGGGCACGAAGCCTATCTTCGCTGCTAGGAGTGGCAGCGCGTACCTCGGCTCAAATGCCGGTAGTAAGCCGGTCAGCGCTAGCACCACGGTATCCATATCCAATTCTCGCCGACCTCTCCGGCGCAGCGGAGCAGCCGCGCCAGGGCGCGTATGCTTCAACGGCTTTATACCTAGGTAACACTGCTCTAGCAGACTCAGCGGCTCCGCTGCCCGGGGTATGTGCCTCGGCTTATCCCGCGTCTTCCAGGGGTTGCTACAGCTTGGGGAGGGTGCAGTAGCCAGAGTGCAGAGCATAGCCCTTACGTTGGAGAAGACTTATACATTTGAGCTGAAGAAACCCCAGGGCTATAGCCTGCAAGACACGGGGAAGGTCTATAGCTTCGGGTGGATGTACGATGGTGCCACGGTAAAAGTAGAGATATGTGATGGCTCGGTGGCTGCGTTGCACGATGACGGTGAAACAATAACTGTCGAGGTGTTCGCGGAGAGGGGGCAACGCTGCTGGGAGGACGGCATAAAGGGTATACCATGGAGCATAGGCGTCGGCGAAGACCTCGGCAGCTACTACGCCGTGGCACGTGGAGACCCTCTAGTGGGCGGTGTAGTCGATGCTATGCCTGGCCTACGCCTGCGTAGCTGTAGCGTGTGGTGCGCAGTGCTAGTAGCAGTGTGCCAGCAGAATGCGAGCTTTAAGCAAGGCTGGAGCATGCTCTACCGGCTACACCTCCTCGCCTCCAGAAGGCTAAGAACGCCCTACGGGCTATACCTAGAGATGCCGAAGCCTAGCCAGCTAAGCTACGAGATGCTACGTGAGGCGAGGCTAGGCTACCGCGCCCACACCGTCATGGAGCTGGCTAGGAGGCGTGTCGAGCAGCTAGACTGCAGCAACGTGGACTCTCTACGAGAGGTGCACGGCATAGGGCCATACTCCTACGCGTTGACCAGACTCCTAGCATGTAGGGACTACTCAGTGCTTCCCCTCGACCGCTGGCTGAAGAAGCTAACAGCCGAGGCATACAGAGTGCCAGAGCACCGCGCAGGAGCAGAGCTTTCAAGCCGCTTTGGGGAGTGGAAGGGACTAGCAGCTCTACACACGACTATAGGCTTCGACGCAGAACCGCTGCGTAGAGCTCTCGAGAGGCTTCAAAGGGGAGAGAATAGGCCGGGGAAAACAGAGCCTTCACCGATATCGCTCTGGAAGTATACGCCTCCGACAGCTCTACCTGTGCCTCGGTAGAAACCTGGCAAGGAGCCTCGCGAGAGGAGGCAGGGTTCTCGTCTGGAGATAGAGTGTAGTAGGCCCCTCTACCTCTATTACAAGGCCTTCCCCGCCGAATACCAGGGTCTTTAGCCCGCCCAGCTTCCTCACACTGTACTCCGTGGAAGCGGGCATAGCGACGAAGTGGAAGTTATCCACGATAACCCGCTCGCCGGGAGCCACGTCTACGCGTGCTATGCCCCCGTAGCTGTTCACCCAGACTACGCCGCGGCCCCGGGCCTTTAGCCAGAACAGCTCTCCCTCCGCTACTAGCCCCCGTAGCCCCCGGAACCCGGCAGAGACCTCGACGTCACCGTAGTGGGCTAGGTAGCTTGTATCCTGTATAACCCACTCGTCGCCGTGTAGCTCTATAGCCTCTATGTCGCCGGGTATCCCGGGTACTAGCCATACCTCGGCAGGGCTCTCGGCGCGGAACACGTTGAAGAAGAAGCTCTCACCGCCGGCTAGTCTGCGCAGGAAAGCGCGGCCTAGGCCTCCGCTCGTAGTCTTAACCTCGACCTCGCCCCGGACGAGCATCATAGCGCCGGGCTCGCTCCAGACCTCCTCTCCGGGCTCAAGGCGGACGCGTAGAACTGTATAGGAGGGGCCAAGTGTCTTAGACCATTCCAACAGCGGTCACCCATCATAAGAGGACTATGTATGTGCCAGTACCGGCTAGTGCACGGTATGCCTTTACCCCTCCTAGAGGCTAAATATAGTTCCTGGGCCGATGCCTCCTTGTCTAGAGGGAGGATAAGCCTAGGCGTATCTCTCCTAGACAAGCTCCTGCCACACGGCCTGCCACGTAGAAGCTTTGTGCTCTTTGCAGGCGAGGGTGGCGCGGGGAAGTCCCTTATAGTACAGCTCATTGCTAGTAGTATGCTGCGCCGTGGCGAGAAAGTGGTATACGTCTGCCTCGACGATGACCCTGAGAGCGTAGTGGAGAGCATGGAGAGCCGTGGTATAGATGCACGCAGCTACGCCGATGAAGGCAAACTTGTATTCGTAGACGGGTATGGAGCCCGTTATGGCCTCGAGAGCGAGGACTATGTAGCGGAGAAGCTGTCCAGCCTCGACACACATGCAGCCGTGGCAACCATACAGAGGCTCGTGGACGCTAACAGCCTAAGAAACAGCGGCCTAGTGGTAATCGATAGCCTTAACCCGTTCCTCCTACGCTACGAGCCAACAGTAGTCTACGACTTCGTCAACATGCTACGTGTCTCACTAGCTAAGCGGCGCAGTGTGCCTACGCTGGCCACACTCCATACACCTAGCCAGCTCTACGCCGAGATAGCAGCCATACTGGAGCACATGGTTGATGTCTTCGCTGTAGTGAGATATCATAGTGAGGCTCTTGAAGCGGGGGTAGCGGTTAGGGAGATACTGGTAAAGAAGGCTAAGGGAGCCCCCATATCCCAGGGATGGACAAGCTTCGTCATAACAGATGAGGGGCTTGTAGAGGCACGTGTACGTGTGAAAAACAGAGAGCTAGACGTGGAGCCCGAGCCTCTTACGCGCCTCCTCGAAGCCGAGCACCGCTGCGTGTGATACCAGGAATACAGTGAGTATATCAGCCATGCCCAGACTGCTTACGCGGAATAGGTCGGCGAGGACAGTTACCGATAGTGCAGCTAGTATAGCGCCTATCGTGTAGCCTGCGAGCCATTGTCGGTTTGACGGTATCATCCCCAGTGATATGGGTGTATTGAGCCGGCGTAACGCCATAGACTGTGCTAGCTCAGCGTACATTAGCGCTAGAAAACCAGCAGCCCTCCCGTGGCCGGGAGACATCTCCGCGGCATAGTAGTGATAGAAGCCTATAGTAAGCAGCGTTTCGACAGTGCTCAGCAGCAGTAAGTACGTGAACTGCGGCTTACCGAGTATTGGTTGGTCCCTGCGCCTCGGTGGCCTCTTCATAGCGTCTGGCTCGGCTTCCTCAAACGCGAGACCGGCAGCAGGGAACCCGTCGGTCACAATGTTTATCCACAGCAGCATAGCCGCATTGAATATTGTGCCTATGCCTCTTATGGTAGCGTAGAAGACGGTAGCCACCTCGGCGAGGTTAGCCGAAAGCAGGTATAGCACTGTACGCTTCACGTTATCAAAGCTCCTCCGGCCCTCCTCAACGGCAGCTACTATAGTGGCAAAGTTGTCATCCAGTAGTATCATGTCGGCAGCCTCCTTGGCTACCTCGGTGCCCCGCCGCCCCATGGCGACGCCTATGTCGGCTAGCTTTAGCGCAGGCGCGTCGTTAACGCCATCGCCGGTAACGGCTACTATGTGGCCGAGCTCCTTGTAGACCCGGACTATGCGCGCCTTGTGCTCCGGCGTAACCCTGGCAAACACGGCGACTTCGCCGGCTATCCTCTTAAGCTCCCCATCGCTCATCTTCTCTAGTTCCTGGCCGGTCACGATGCGGCCTCTAGGCAGGCCTATCATCTCCGCTATCGCCTTAGCGGTGGACGGATGGTCACCAGTAACCATTACTACCTTAATGCCGGCTTCGAGTGCTCTACGCACAGCCTCTGGTACCTCGGGCCTAGGCGGGTCGATTATAGCAACCATGCCTAGGAGTGCTAGACGGGACTCAACCTCGTCGTCGCCCGCCTCTAGGTCCTTCTCCTCCCCGCGTCGATACGCGAGTGCAAGAACACGAAAGCCCCTAGCGGCTATGCTCTCCACCTGGCTGAGCAGCTTGGCCTTCTCGGCCTCGGTGAGGGGCCTCTCTTCGCCGTTGCTGGTCATGTAGCTCGTTGACCTTTCTATGATTATCTCTGGTGCTCCCTTGGAGAGCACTAGTAGGCCCTCCGGGCCCTCAACTATAACAGTCATACGTTTCCTTTCGCTGCTGAATGCTATCTCGCGTAGTCTACGATACACTTTCCTCACACGGGCAGGATCCATACCCAGCTTGTGCGCGAAGACCAGGAGCGCGGCCTCCATAGGGTCGCCGTGTATCTCTCCGTCCTCGAAGCTAGCATTATTGTTCAGCACTGAAACGAGGCCGGCAAGCCTCAGCAGGGGGCTACTCTCTGCTGTGACGCGCTTCTCGCCTTCGAATACACCGCCTTCCAGCTGGTACCCTTCACCAGTGACGATGTAGACCTTGCCGTCGGGGGTATGGAACTGTTTAACCGTCATCTCGTTTACCGTTAGAGTGCCAGTCTTGTCTGTGGCTACTACGCTTGCAGAGCCTAGCGCCTCCACGGCGGCGAGGCGCCGTACTAGCGCGTTCCGGCGGGCCATATTCCACGCAGCTATGGAAAACACTATGACCGTAATAGCTGGGAGGCCTTCGGGGACAGCAGCAACTGCGAGCGCTATGCTCGTGAGCATCAGGTCTACAAGGCCCGCTCCCTGGAACACGTAGCCTATGATGAACGAGAGTGCTGCTATCACGACCACTATAGCGGCGATCCTCTTTGCCAGCCGGTCGAGTTCGGCCTGGAAGGGTGTCTTCTCAGCCCGCGTCTCGGCGACCATGCGCGCTATACGGCCGATGTACGTGTTCCTCCCCGTAGCGGTAACCACAGCCTTACCGGTGCCCCGTACAACGTATGTGCTGGAGAACAGCATGTTGACCTGGTCCGACACAATAGTGTCCTCGGGTAGAACAATGTCAGCTCTCTTGTTGACGGGTACGCTCTCCCCTGTCAGTGTAGACTCGTCTACGTAGAGGTCCTTTGCCTCAATAAGCCGGGCGTCGGCGGGGACGCGGTCGCCCTCCATGACTATTATGACGTCGCCCGGCACCACCTCTGAGGCGTCGATGAGCACTATCTTGCCATTCCGGAGCACCCGTGCTTTAGGCGAGGCTAGCTTCTTCAGGGCCTCGAGTATGCGCTCAGCCCTATACTCCTGAACAGCGCCGAGTACAGCCATAAACAGTACTATTGCTAGTATCAGTACAGCGTCCACGGTCTCGCCGACGTAGAAGCTGAAAACCGTAGCTGCTAGAAGCATGAGCACGAAGAAGTTCTTGAACTGCTCTAGGAATACCTCTAGGAGGCCCCTCTTCTTGCCAGCCTCGAGCACGTTGGGCCCGCAAGACTCGAGCCTTTTCTGCGCCTCCTCGTTACTAAGCCCGGTAGTAGGGTCTACTCCTAGCCTTTTTGCAGCCTCCTCCGGTGGCAGTGTGTGTGGCTTCTCCAATACACAGTTGGAGCTAGGCATACCGCATTAACCCTCTACTACTACTGTCCGGGCTTATGCCTGCTGCCCCTAGAGGCCCCATCTGGACGCAGTGAACAAGCCCTGTACAAGCCCAGATAAATACGTGGTGATGAGTGGCCCCTGGTCATAGTATGCGGCCACGGTTCTAATACTGGATGAGCTGTAGTGTCAAACCAAAAGCTAATACTAGAGGTATATGGTTGTGCTAGCTACTGGGCCTAGGCGGCGCTCTAAAGCGGCCGTCTAGCAGCCTCCTTTGTGCACCACTCTCTCTTAGATCAATGCATTAGTGTGGTATGGCATGAACTGCTTACCTATACATGGCCTAGTCTAGATTATAGCTAACAGCTTTGGTAATGAGGAGCCATGGCGTGGGGTGGTATATCGTGGTGAGGAGGCTAGCAGTGAGGAAGATATTGACAGCGACTGGTGTGCTACGCTCAACGTACATAGTGGCCACAGTCTCGCTGATACTATCCGTGTTGGGCATCCTGCTCTATCTCTACGAGCCGTCAGACGTGATACT